>JASBZJ010000170.1 GCA_029983495.1 Porphyromonas sp. | reverse complement strand
TTTACCGACCACTACGCAACCTTGGTGAACAGTATTGCACAACGGAACTTTGCACAACTAAAAATTATGGCTGGCGATATAGCCGACATAGGTCGTGAATATGCCATAGCTTGCCTCGAATACTTCCTTACGAACTTCCGTTTTGCGCTACGGGTTTATCTCGATAATAATTACCCTCTAGCCACAATGAACGAACAGGAGCAGAAAATTGAACAACAAATACATGGATGGATTACCCCTGAGAATATCGATAGCATGTATTTTACCACGCAGGAAGCAATTGCACACATTAAGGGGAATGTAATGGTTAAAATGGTTCTTTTCGACCTTTTCATGCAATATACCAAACAACTCATGCCTTATATACGTATGGTGCAAGCACAACGCCGATAACCGCCCCTACAAATACCACAATCCGCAAAAACATTACGAAATATGGTAAACCATGGTAAATCATGATGATCCGGCGGACGGACACGCAAAAACAATATTACGATCCACATGCGAGGGTGTGTCAAAACAAATGCCACAATCAAAATGCCAAAAAAACAATTCACAAAACAAATGCCCGAAACTGAACAACAAATAATTTGCAACACCTAAAAATGATATAACCAACCTACTCAAAACAAGATAAATACAACAACACTATGCATAAGAATAATAACGATATTGCAAATTTCAATATAAATACCTTTTTTCCACAAAACCGTTTTAACAGATCATTGTACAGATAATAACAAAAACAACAAACAACAAAAAATACCACGAATCAAAAAAAAAAAAAAAAACAAATAAACCCTAAGGATTAGGTTAAACAAACTGGCATTACCTCGGTTTTTATAGGATTTTCGAAAAAACATTGTACCTTTGCAACAGTAAATGATTCGGATAATAAACCGTCATTACGTGCGTTCTCGCTATTAAAGCTCGGCAGAAGTGGTATTATAATGTGTATGTCTCAAGTCAAAAAAGTACACCACCTCTCGGGTTTTGATAGCAGTATATAGGGGTGGCTATGTACCATTGTGTACGTAACCCCATCCCTACTTGTGCTTGTGTAAAAACGTATACAACGTAGCAAAACACGGGCAAACAAACTTCCCAAACGCTCCTTATCAGCTACTACAGCCTTGTGGTGGCTCGTTGGGTGGAGTCGTATTTCTTTGTCTTATATATTTATGTTGCTCCCAAACAACATACTACCGAATTAACTATGAGTAGACTAACTAATAAGCGTTGCCCTTTGCCACTTAAGCCACTATTATGGTTAGGCGTTACGGCAGCAATGTGCTTTTCGTCGTGCAAAAACGAGAATAATATCAAAAACAGCTCAAACGAACGCGAGTCCGTTGTTCTTCGCTTTAGCAACGAAAACCTAGTAGGCACAAGCGGCGAAAACCAAAAAAAGGCGAACAAATGGTACATCGATGGCGATGTATTTACCCCGAACCTCGATAAGCTTTCGTTCGCTATCGTTATAGAGGATGTTGCAACCGGCAAAACAGTGTACTCCAAAGTTGTGCCTTTCGCACCTGTTATCGAAGGCGGACAAACAAAGTTTGGCGTGTACCAATCGGATACCATTAACGATATACCTCTTGGCGAAAAGGTGTTCTACGCCTTTTTTGCACCAAATATGCTAAAAAAGGAGCTAAACAAAGAGGTGAAAATACAATACTACTCCCCCAAGGGTGAAAAAAAGGTCATCCCTTGGAGCTTTACCGATAGTATAAGCAAACCAGGTTTCCCCAATAGCAAAAAGGGCGAAGCCTTTAACATAAACGATGCCATTGGAGCGGCATTCCCTATAGTTGTTGAACGCATGGAATTACCCAACAACGGTGGAACCATTTTTAAGGATCCCGACAACCACTTTTACAATGACGACTTAACGAAGGAACATAACGATAAAACCGTATTTTGGGAAACCTTCCTTGATGGCTCCCCTTGGAAAAACCTTAAGTTAGCTTACGGCAACAAAGCGTTTTTACCCCTCTTTTCGGGTAGCAAGAACGAGGAAATTAAACGAACCAACAATAGGGAGGCGCAAGTGGTAAACATACCCCTTTACCGCGATTTTGCCCGCTTCCAATTCTATATTGGTACACAAAAGCCTATCGAGCGCGATAACAACGACATAACCATCCGCATTGAGGATATTGCTTTCCTGAACTTCCCCACAATGGCTACCCCTTCGTTCCGCACGAGCGACAACCCTTTCGATGCCGAAGACGCCGCATTTGCAAGCAACAGCCCCAACAAAGAAAAGGCTGGTAGCTACAACTATGCCTACACCTACTACGAAAAAACCGAACGCCCCGGCTTAAAGGGCGTACCCTACAAAAACGATGACGAAGCTAAGGGCGAAATAGAATTCGATAAAATGGTAACAAATGCCAATGGCGAATACGAAGTTATACGCCCACAGTATGTAGCTCCCTACATACCTCAAAGGAATAGTTGGCAAAAAAGCATCAATCGCGAACCCTCGCTACTCATTCGTATTGGCGAGTACGACAAAAATGGCAACCCAAAGAGCGACCAAAAGGTTACATACACCATACCCATTGGCGAATTGGAAAAACGCACGGTAAAAAATGCACAAAACAAACAAGTTGTTGAGGAGCATGTTAAAGCCATTTACCCTAACCGCGATTACAAAGTGTTTATTGCATTACCGGTAAGCTTTCAACAGAACTTAATATTTAAAGTTGAACCTTGGAAAACAGAGCGTATCGACCTCAACTACTTCTATTAACTCAACTCGCAAACAATAACATATACCGATAAAAAGGCAAATTCATTACTACCAAGCAAAGCATGAAGCGAAATAAAAATCTTCTGTTACAAGCAATACCCCTAATAATACTAATAACCTCGCTAGTAGGGTGTATTAACGATAATAAGTTTCGGGGTAAGCAACAAGTAGAATACACAAAGCACCTTACCTTTATTACCCAAGCGCAGGATATTGAGGAACTCCGTTACACAGCTGCTACTGTTCGTGAGGATAATGTAGATAACATGTATGTATTCTACTTTAACGAAGCAACAGGTAACAAGGAAGTTGGTAAATTTATCCCCAAAGAAGCACTAACAGAGGTATCGCAAGGTCAATATCAGGTTGCAATATCCGACATACCTCCTGGCGAAAAGCTCGTTGTTGCCATTGCAAATATTCGTACCACCTTCAACGACACTACCATTCAACGCCTCGAAATTTCGCCTGAAGTACTCGACGAAATCAAAACACTCGATGAGCTGAAAAAACTTTCGGCAAAGATGGGTACAAACCAAATGTTCTTCCTCGAAGGGCATGAAATGCTACTGCTAAGTACTGAGCCCACCCATGTTACCATTTACAAGGATAACACCACCGTGGAAAACGCTATTCCCCTTATTCGTAGTGCGGCAAAAATCGAGGTTCAAGTTAAAATAGGTGGCTTAACCCGAACATTCAATGCAGAATCGTGGCAAGTACTACACATGCCTAATGGAACCGCCATTTTGCCCGATGATAAACGAACAACCCAAGCCACCAACGATAAATACAACTCGTATAATATGCTGCAGGAAAACGAACCCGAAGTGAACGATGACTACTTTAAAACCAAAAAATTCCCTTTTGAAAAGGATGGTACTACGTTCTCGTTCTACATGTACGAAAGTATTCTTCAACCACAGCATTTTATCAGGCTCGATGCCGATCTAAATAAGCCTGATCCTCTTTCAAAAGCAACAGCAAAGCGATTTGCATTTAACAACCGTTCCGCCAGGAAGAAGCATCGTGCCGATGGAAAGAATGGCTATAACGATGTATTCCATGTAGAAAGTATGTGGGACAACGGCATGTTCGAAAATGCACCCATTATGGCACCCAGCCTTGTAATACGTGGCACCTACGAAGGGAAAACACGTTTTGAGCAAGGCAGCGACGCCATAGGTTGGGTTACCTATACAATTCCTCTGGGCTTTGTAGGAGAAAAAGATGAAACTATTAGCGATGCAAACTTCGAGAAAAAAGTAAACGAC
>JASBZJ010000169.1 GCA_029983495.1 Porphyromonas sp. | reverse complement strand
TTTAAGAGCACCTTCAACATCGATATCGAGAATAAGGTTGAACCCCTGATTGTGAATTCGGTCGAGTTCACTTTTAAGTGTTCCGTAGTATCGCCCTGGATATACTTCAACGTACTCAACAAATTGGTTTGTTTCGATAAGCTTTTGAAACTCCTCTTGCGAAATAAAGAAGTAGTCAGTTCCATGTTTTTCGGTACCACGTGGCGGTCTATTTGTTGCAGAAATAGAAAAGCTTAACCGAAGTTCGGGGTCGTTAATAATCTGAGCTATAACGCTACTTTTTCCAGTTCCGCTGGGTGCTGATATAACAATAATGCTAGGTTGTTTTTGGTACGTCATAGTACGTTTGCAACTTGTTCTTTTATTTGTTCAAGTAAATCCTTCATTTCAACAACTAGGTGTTGCATTTTTGTTTCGTTGCTTTTGCTACCCATAGTATTTATTTCGCGCCCCATTTCCTGCGCAATAAACCCTAATTTTTTACCAACGGGTTGCTGTGGAGTACCATCGGATATGGTTTTATTGAAGTACTTAAGGTGATTCTCGAGGCGTGTAAGCTCTTCGTTAATATCAAGTTTTTCGATATAGTAAACCATTTCTTGCTCGAGCCTTCCCTTATCAATTTCGATAGTCTGTGGAAGTTCATCAAGCAATTCTCGAAGTTTAGTATTTATGCTTTCGATACGTGTGGGGGCAATTGCTTGTACCGAAAGCCTACCACGTTCAATATTTTCGATGTTTTGTTGAAGTGTAGTTGCAAGCATTTCTCCTTCCTGTATGCGGAATTGGTTAAGGTTATCGAGTGTTTCCATGGTTAATTGCATTACCAAATCCACTTCTTCTTCTGTTAGTTTGTCGTTATCTTTATCCTGTAGGGGTTTTGCAATTCCCGAAAAGCCAAGTATACGAGCAAAAGCTTGATCGGAATCAGAAATATGATGTTTCTGACGGAAATGGTGGATTGCATTATAAAGTCCTAAAAGCCGTTCCTCATCAAAAAATTTACTTACCTCTTCTTCAACACTATCTTCAGCAATAGGGGTAACGTTTAATGTGTAATCAACACGTCCCCGTTGAATGTACGACGAAATTAAACTGCGGAGCTTTGTTTCGCATTCGCGAAAATGAAAAGCTGTACGCATTGATATTTCAAGTTGTTTACTATTTAGGGTACGAATAACAACTTCGTATTGCATACCTTTGGAAATAATAGATGCTTTTCCAAAGCCTGTCATCGAAAGAATCATAACAAATAACGTTTAGTTCGTTTGAGTAACGTAAGAGGGGGAATACCTTAAAGAGAACATAAGCCACTGTTCCCTTTATGCTTCCCCCTAGGTTGGTTTATTGTTGATTACATTCCTTTGCCATGGCAGTTTTTGTACTTTTTTCCACTACCGCAAGGGCATGGGTCGTTGCGTCCAACACGTTTTTCAGCACGGTATGGTTCAGGTTTCGCTGAGGCTTGTGCGGAAGTTTGCGTTGACGACTGTGAGGCCATACGTTGCTGATTAGCTGTTTCCTCGAGAACATCGCTCTTTTGTGTATGGTAACGACTCATATCCGTACGTTTTTCGGGAGCAGCTTCGCGCACATTTAGTTGTTTATTGTTACCGTCAACCTCGTTGCTATCCGGCATGGGTATGCGTGCTCGCATTAATATTGCAGCTGCTTTACGATTCATGGCTTCAACCATGTTTTTGAACAAGTCGTAGCTTTCTATTTTATAAATAAGCAAAGGATCCTTATTTTCGTAACTGGCATTTTGAACCGAATTCCGCAGTTCGTCCATTTCGCGTAAGTGTTCCTTCCAAGCTTCATCAATTGTATAGAGTATAATACTCTTTTCGAGTTCCTTAAGGATAGCTTTTCCCTCTGTTTCGTCGGCTTCCTCTAAATTAACAGGGATGTTATAAGTTCTTCGCCCATCGGTAATAGGAACAATAATCCGTTCATACGAAGCCCCATGTTGAACACGAACATCGTGTATTATAGGATGAGCAATAGTTGCAATTGCCTCCCTACGACGTTGGTATGCAGCAAGTACTTCATCAAAAACAATATCAATTATTTTATCGGCATTCGAACGCTTAAACGTTTGCTCATCGATGGTCGTTTCAATAGCTAAAGCCGAAAGGAGCTCTTGCTTAAAGGCATCAAAGTCCTCGTCCTGTTTATTTTTTATTACAACTTGTTCGGTAACATTAAACAGCGTGTTTAGCGTATCAGTACCAATTCGTTCACCCATAAGGGCATGTCGCCTACGGCTGTAAATTACTTCGCGTTGCGAATTCATTACATCGTCGTATTCCAGTAAGCGTTTACGAATACCGAAGTTGTTTTCTTCCACCTTTTTTTGTGCTTTTTCAACGTTGCGCGAAAGTGCTTTTGCTTCGAGCAAGTCGTCCTCGCCATAACCGAGTCGATCCATTAGGTGCGAAATTCTATCTCCGCCAAACAGACGCATCAGGTGATCCTCCAACGAAATAAAAAATACCGAGCTACCAGGGTCGCCTTGTCGACCTGAACGCCCACGTAACTGACGGTCTACACGGCGCGATTCGTGTCGCTCAGTACCAATAATTGCTAATCCACCAGCATCGCGAACTTCGGGGGTGAGCTTAATATCCGTACCACGACCGGCCATATTAGTTGCAATAGTTACAGTACCTTTTTGCCCTGCCTGAGCAACAATATCGGCTTCCTTATGGTGAAGTTTAGCGTTAAGAACATTGTGAGGTATTTGCCTCATTTGTAGCATTCGGCTGAGTAATTCGCTTATTTCAACCGATGTTGTACCTACAAGTACAGGCCTACCTTGTTGCACCAATTTTTCAATTTCCTCAATAACTGCCTTGTACTTTGCTTTTTGTGTTTTGTAAATTCTGTCGTTTTGATCCTTACGAATAACGGGTCTGTTTGTTGGGATAACTACAACATCTAATTTATATATATCCCAAAGTTCACCAGCTTCTGTTTCGGCAGTACCCGTCATTCCCGAAAGTTTGTGGTACATACGAAAGTAGTTTTGCAACGTAATAGTAGCAAAGGTTTGTGTTGCGGCTTCAACCTTAACACGTTCTTTTGCCTCAATAGCTTGGTGTAACCCATCGCTATACCTGCGCCCATCCATTATACGACCAGTTTGCTCGTCAACAATAAGCACTTTATTATCCATAACTACGTATTGGTCGTCCTTTTCAAAAAGGGTATAAGCCTTAAGTAGCTGGTTTATGGTATGTAAACGCTCACTTTTAACCGAGTAGTCCGTAACTAAAGCATCACGTTTTTCATCTTTTTCTTGGGATGATAAATCCTGGTTATCGAGTGCTGAAAGTTGAGCCGTAATATCGGGAAGAATAAAGAACTGTGGATCCTGAGTTCCTTTGGTAAGTAAGTCGATTCCTTTATCGGTAAGGTCGATACTATTTATCTTCTCGTCAATAACGAAGTAAAGAGGGTCGGTTACGATATGCATTTGGCGCATATTATCCTGCATGTAATACTCCTCCGTTTTAAGCATAGCAGTTTTAACGCCGGGCTCGCTAAGATATTTAATAAGAGCTTTGTTTTTTGGAAGTCCCTTATGCGAGCGGTATAACAACAAAGCACCTTCGTCCTGCTCCTTTTTATCGTTCGATGCCATTAAGCGTTTTGCATCGATTAGTAGTTGTTGGCAAAGCTTTTTCTGAGCGTTTACAACGGTTTCCACATTGCCCAAAAATTCTTCAAAAAGTTGGTCGTCACCACGTGGTGTAGGTCCTGAAATAATAAGTGGAGTACGAGCGTCATCAATAAGCACCGAGTCCACTTCGTCCACAATTGCGTAATTGTGTTTACGTTGTACAAGATCTTTTGGCGAAGTAGCCATGTTATCCCTCAAATAGTCAAAGCCGAACTCGTTATTTGTACCAAACGTAATATCCGAATTGTAGGCTTTCCGGCGACCTTCACTATTTGGTTTATGTTTATCGATGCAATCAACCGATAATCCGTGGAACATATACAAAGGACCCATCCATTCGCTGTCACGTTTCGATAGATAATCGTTAACGGTAACAACATGTACGCCACGGCGAGTAAGTGCGTTAAGAAATACGGGTAGGGTAGCCACAAGTGTTTTACCTTCGCCCGTTGCCATT
>JASBZJ010000168.1 GCA_029983495.1 Porphyromonas sp. | reverse complement strand
TTCCGATCTCATTCAATACGCCCCTTACCCCTGGTCGAAGTTATATAGGAACCCTTAGGTATACCTGGTAACAAACAGTAAGTATATATATACAAATAATATAGTGCATAACAAGCTCTTAAACCTTTTCACTAAAAGAATAAGTAAGTAAAAACAGCCAAGCAAAAAACCTATTTAATACAAACCAATGAATAAAAAGCGTACTGCGTTAGCAATAGCCGTTGGGGCAGTGGTAGCCATTGCCTTAGCCTGTTTTATAGTTTTCCGCCCTAAACCCACGCAAGTAGCCCTATATAACTTTCCCTCCTTTATGGTAGGGCGTATGGTAAGCTCGGCAAATAGCAAAAACGTTAAGGTAAAAGTTGCTTCCGACCTTAAGCAACTAAAGCATTACGACGCTATACTGCTTTGGGGTATGGGGGGCGATGCTGGGCAATGGACCCAAGAGGATCGCGATTGGCTCACAAAATTAGGCGAAAAGGGGAAAAAATTTGCTGTAGTGGCAGCCACAAACCCCGATAACGACCTTGCAAGCATAACCGATGAACAGGTAGAACAAATTTGTAATTACCTTTTTAATGGAGGCGTAAAAAACTACCGTTCGCTATTCAATTACATTCGGAAAGATATATTAAATAAGTCACTTCGCGAGGGGAGCGTTGAGGATCCCATCGTTTATTCCGATAATATTTTCTTTGGTAAAACCGATGAGGATATGTTTGATAACTACGAAGCCTATCAAACATACTATAAAACGCACGGATATCAACAAGGTTTGCCTAAAGTTGCTGTATTAATGGGTTTTGCATCTCCAAACATTTCGAACCGTGAACACCTCGATAGCTTAGTAAATAGCTTCGAAAAAAAAGGAATGAACGTATATCCCTTTAGTAGTGGACAGGATAGAATTGATGTGCTAAAGGCAATAAACCCCGACCTTATAGTTTACGTTCCTCACGGTAGGTTAATTAGTGGTGATATAAGTAAAGGGGCAAAGTGGCTCGAACAACAAAATGTTCCTGTTCTTACAGCCATTCCCTTACTAACAAGTAGGGAGAAGTGGCTCGAGGATAAGCAAGGGCTTGTTGGCGGTTTACTTTCGCAAAGTATTGCCTCACCCGAATTCGATGGTGCTATGCACCCCTATGCACTGTTCAGCATGGAAAAAAATCCTTCGAATGGTATTGAGGAGTTCCACACTATTCCCGAACAACTGGCAACCTTTACCAACCTAGCTTATAACTATATACAGCTAGCCAAAACCCCGAATAGCAAAAAAAAGGTTGCCATATTCTATTACAAAGGCCCAGGCGAAAACAGTTTAGTAGCACAAGGTATCGAAGTTCTCCCCTCGCTTTACCAGGTTCTTAAACGGATGCAAAACGAAGGGTATAACCTCGAAGGGTTGCCTGCCACCGAAAAGGAGTTCGAAGCCCGAATTAAAGCCGATGGGAGGCTGTTTAACAGCTATGCCGAAGGCGCATTGCAAAAGTTCATAGCCGAGGAGCGCCCCGCCTTTTTAGCAAATCAAAGCTTTAACCAAATGCTTCAAAGCGTACTTACCCCCAACCAACTTAACCTATTAAATGAAAACTATGGTACTGCCCCAGGGGCATACTACACCTATAAAAAAAATAACGAACAAGGCATAGCTGTAACAAGAGTTCAATTTGGTAACATTGTGCTTATGCCTCAACCTGGGCAAGGCGTTGGCGAAAACAACTTTAAGGCTGTCCATGGCGCAAACCCTATCCCCCCCTATCCCTATGTTGCGGCATACCTTTGGGCGCAAAAGCAATTTAAAGCAAATGCATTGGTACACTTTGGCACACATGGTAGATTAGAGTTTATTAATGGCAAGCAAGTAGCACTGTCGCACGAGGATTGGAGTGACCGCTTGGTGAACGAGCTTCCCCATATTTATTATTATACCATAGCTAACATTGGCGAAGCTATTATTGCTAAACGCCGTAGTTACGCACAAATTGTATCGTACCTAGCCCCGCCTTTTATCGAAACCCGCTTAAGGGGCTCATTAACAAACTTTCTTTCGCTTACCGATAAGTATTTAGCCAGCGAAACCGACGATGCAACACTGGCCATCCAAATAAAAAAAGAAGCCGTAAAAGAAGGGTTTCACCGCGATTTAGGAATTGATTCAACCCTATCGAAGCCTCTTTCGCGCTATGAAATTCAGGAGCTTAGCGACTTCGCCGAAGAAATAGCTATTGCTAAAATACCCGGGGGATTGTACACATCGGGCGTTCCCTTTACAAACGAAAAAATTCGTTCATCCGTAGAAATGCTCTCCATCGACCCCATCGCCTATGGGCTTGCCGACCTCGATTTACAACGTGGTGGAGAAACTGTTGCACAACAAAAAAGCGAACGCTTTATTACTGCGCATTACCGTAGTAAAAGTATAGCTTTGGTTAAGGAGGTTATTGCAGGGAGCAAAATAACCCCCGATGCGGCTTTGCTACGTTTAGGGGTACTACAAAGCGAACTTAACCGTGCCGATGCTTTTCTAAAACAACAAATGGAACAGAGTTTGCCCATGGGGATGAGCATGGCTAGCATGATGGCAAAAGCCGGAGGAGGCAACAAAGCCATGGCAATCCAACCAACAACATCGCAAACAGGCGACAAAAAACCCAAAGGTGGACACCCCGCTTGGATACCCAAAATAGGGAAGCGCCCGCATGACAACACAAAAAAAGGAACAAACAAACAAACTCAAATGGCAGGTGTTCCAAAAGAGCAGCTCAAAACTAAAGTCGATTCCTCGTCAATGCCCCCTCATATGATGCAAAACGTTGAGTTCGACCCAAAAGAACAACACCTTGCCAACACAATTGCCAATCTGCGTGTTGCCATTAGTAACATCAATAACTACTACACATATTTGCAACAAAGCCCCGAGCTAGAGCTTCAACGCTGGGTAAATGCACTTAATGGTGGCTTTACACCACCCAGCGCAGGGGGCGATTACATTGCAAACCCTCAAACGCTTCCTACTGGTCGTAACTTATATTCAATCAATGCCGAAGCAACCCCCAGTGCAAATGCTTGGAAAAAAGGGAAGGAAATGGCCGAGGCTTTATTAGAAGATTATCAACATCGCCATGGCGAGTTACCTAAAAAGGTAAGCTTTACGTTATGGAGTAGTTCCTTTATCGAAAGCGAAGGTGCCACCATTGCCGAAATTCTTTATCTACTTGGTTGCGAACCTGTTCGAGACCCTATGGGGCGTGTTCAGAATATTCGTCTTATTCCTCGTGAAGAATTAGGTCGTAAGCGTATTGATGTTATTGTTCAAACTTCAGGTCAGTTCCGCGATCTTGCGGCCTCGCGCTTATATCTTATTCAAAAAGCTGTTGACTTAGCACGTAATGCCAACGAAAACGATAACGAAGTATCCTTAGGAGCCCAAGCTGCCGAAAAAGTTCTTTTGGATAAAGGTTTAACCCCAAGCCAAGCCCGAAACTTTGCTACCCAACGTGTTTTTGGAGGGGTTAATGGTAATTACGGAACTGGCATACAGGAAATGGTTGAAGCCGGTGACCGTTGGGAAAACGAGGCTGAAATTGCCCAAGTTTACCTGAATAATATGGGAGCTATTTACGGTGATCCCGACCATTGGGGAAGCTTTACCGAAGGTTTGTTCGAAGCTGCACTTCAGCGTACCGATGTGGTTGTTCAACCACGCCAAAGTAATACTTGGGGTCCCTTAAGCTTGGATCACGTTTACGAATTTATGGGCGGGTTATCGCTTACTGTTCGCAACGTTACAGGCAACGACCCTGAAGCTTACTTTAACGATTTACGTAACCACTACAAAGCAAAAACAACCGAACTTAAACGGAGCATAGGTAACGAAGCACGAACCACAATACTTAACCCCACCTATATTGCCGAAATGGTTAAGGAGGGCGAAGGTGCCGCCAATGCTATTGCCGAAACCATACGTAATACCTATGGATGGAATGTTATGAAACCGAACGCCATCGATAACGAACTTTGGAACGCTATTTACGATACTTACATTAAGGACGTAAATAACCTTGGCGTTAAGGAGTTTTTTAACCGCGAAAACCCGGCAGCGTTGCAGGAGCTCACCGCTGTAATGCTCGAAACTGTTCGAAAAGGCATGTGGAAAGCCTCGCCCGAACAAATTCAAACTATTGCCCAACTACATGCCGAAACGGTAAAGAACAGTGGGGCTGGTTGTAGTGGTTTTGT
>JASBZJ010000167.1 GCA_029983495.1 Porphyromonas sp. | reverse complement strand
GGCTATGATAGTATCGAGTTGAGTTCCAAAGGTTGTAGTATCTTGCTTAGCATTGTAACGCGTAATTCGATAGTCGTTTAATTCCCAGTTGTAGCTATCGAGATATTTTGCCGATGCAGCAGTTATGCGGCTTTTAAGAGTCCCCTTGCTGAATTTATCAACCGAAAAATCGTAGCCTATATTATTGTCGCTACTAAAGTATCGCATATAAAGGTATTCGCCTGATGATAATTCAAGTTGTATGGTTGAGGCATACTGCATGGTCTTATCCTTAATATACTTTGTATAAAAGTCGTTGCGCACACGGTTGCTCGGTGGAATAATAAAGCTATTCAACAGTAGGGTTGCAACGGCAATAACCATTGCCGAAATAAGGTAAGGCCTCATTAGCCGCTTAAAGCTAACACCACTAGCAAGTATTGCTGTAATTTCGCTGTTTTGGGCTAATTTGGTAGTAAAGAATATTACCGATATGAAAACAAATAAAGGCGCAAACATATTCGCATAATAGGGAACAAAGTTTGCGTAATAATGGAAAATAATTTCGTACAGACTACAATCGGGGTTGAGGAACTTATCGATTTTTTCATTAATGTCGAAAATAACCGATACGGCAAGAATAAGTGAAATAGCACCGAGGAACGTTCCTAAAAACAACTTGATAATGTACCTATCAAGTCGTTTTAGCAGGTTATCCCCTTTTGGGCTTCCCTCCTTTTGTTTTGGGTGTCCTTTTTTGCCTATCCGCATGGATGCGTAATTCTTTTAAGCGCAAATTTACCATTTTTCAGCCTATCTATTGGCTTACATATAATGGAACAAGTAGTTACCATACAAAACAAGGAGGTACTCGCATAACCGAGTCTCCTCCTTGAATTCAGGTTCGAACGCTTAAGTGCATTCGAGGCAAGGTCGTAATAGTTATTCGTTATTTAGTTCGCTCCGCTACGGAAGTTGATGTATTCTACTTTAGACGTTATTCCTTTTACTTCGTCCCAGCCAAAAATAATTAGTACATAATCCGTATTAGCTGAATTGGTATGTAACAATTCTGAGATATCGGTTTTCCCCTTCTGAACAGCTATCTTATCAAAATCGTTGGCATAAATCCCAGTCAAAAGCTTTTCGAAAACCATGTAATCCTCGTTGGTAGCGTAACCCTCAATATCGATATCCTTAGTAGGATGGATATAAAAATCAACAAACCTTTTCTTTTGTACCGACCAGAACCATGTTGTATTGGGGTCGCTAGGGGTAACAACAACCTTTGCCGAGGTCGCTTTAACGTCGGTAATATCGACTTTAAAGGTGAGGTTTTCGTTTACTATTCGCTTTTGGGTATGAGCATCGAGTACATATTCTTCGGTAATTGCTTTACCCGTATCGGGGTCAACACCGTAAATAACAAAAACAATATCGTGGTCATCGGGGAAAGGGTAGCGTACATTGTTTGTTTTTTCATCGAACACTTTTTCCCCAACATTGCTATCGCGCATAATGGCTTTTTTAAACTGTTCTTCATTAACAGTTCCATCGGGCTTCTTTGTGGCTTCTTTCCAGAATGCTAAATCGAATGCATTTATCGACCCCTCATTTTGAATGTACCTATCGTAAATAGTTCGGCGCATAAACGCTGCCATGTAACGCATGTTTTTGTCGGCAGGCTTAATCATTACGGATGCATTTGAACCTGTGGTGCGCAAGTCGGTTAGTTCAAACGGTTTTGCTGGAACTACATTCTTTTTGGTTACTTCAACGGAACATGTTGCTGAAACGTCATCAACTTTGGCTGTAATAACAGCCTTTCCCTCCTTTTGAGCTGTAATAGTTCCTTTATCATCAACCGAAGCAATGTTAGCATCGCTCGAAGTAAATATAATCTTATGTTCGAGGGCAGGGGTAAGCTTTACTTGCAATTGCAACGTTTCTCCTTCGGTAAGCTTAGCATCCTTAGGGGTTAAAACAATTTCGGTAACCTTATCCTTTTTAGGATCGGGGTTTGGCTCTGGAGTAGGATTGGGTTTCGGAGCTGGGTCGTTACAACTTGCTAATGCAAAAGCAACAATTAAGCTTAAAAAGCTTGCAATGATGCGGTGTGTTTGTTTTGACATAAACTTCATTATTAAATCTATATGGTTAGTTTTCTTTCTAATAACGTATTCGCTCATATAAATAGTATGTACAGCTAACCAAAGGTAAGTATTTTTATATTTATAAATTGCAGAAACTCCTTCAGAGCTTCATCCTTTTTGAGCGTCTGGGGATTTTTTACGCACGAGTAAAACCCTAAACGAACAGAACTTGTAATTGAGTTCACCTGATGATTTCCTAATTTAATCAACAACAAAATGGGAAAAGATCAAGTAAACTCAAACAAATGCTCCGAAGTTTTGATCTTTTCACCAGGACGAAAATAAAAAAGAACCTGAACAAAATAATGATATGTAGGGGCGAACCTGCGTGTGTCCGCCCGCAATCCTATCGTAATTTATTATCAATGGGAGCATTTTTATAGATTCCAACCGTGCCATCATGATTTTGTTCGACATCTGTGATAGCGTGTAAAAACTCTTATTTTGGCACATTCGCTTAATAGGTCTAATGATATTTAGACTCTTTTTTCGATTGGAACGGGAAGTAATTACATAAAAGAACTCGAAAAAAATAGTTATTTTCCCAAATAGTTTAGTTAGCTTTGCGAAAGCGAGTATAACTACGCACTTAGTGCGTAAGAACATCAACGAATTATAGGAGCATATACCGACTGCGTTAAGAAAGCTCATAGGGATTATGATGGAAACTAAAAAAAATACCATGCTCCTCAGAGCATTACTCATAATAATTTCTCTAGTAGTATCAATGATTGGTACAAGGTTTTTACCTAAAATATGGCTTTTAATTGTACCCATTGTAGCGGGAATTGCTGGTTCAATGTATATATCTCATACACTAGGAATGCTGTTCAGGATGAAGTATACCGATAGCATAGTCACGAAAAAACAAAAGGAAAACATTAATGTTGCGTTTGTAATTTCACTATCCTTTATTGGATTCCCCCTTGCCGAACTAATGGCTAGGATTGTAATAGGTTAATAGTTTCGCTCGATGGGTTGAATGCTACGATAAGGTATTATTTTAAGTTCGCCCCTGATGAACATCGAAAGCAATGATTGTAATTTGTTCAAAACGAGAGACGATAAAAGGAAACTCGAATGCCCATTTTTTTACTGCCGAGTAAAATAGGAAATGATCAAATAAACTCAACCAAATGATTTGAAGTTTTTATCTTTTCGTTAGAATAAAAATAGACCTGAACAAAATAATGATATGTAGGGGCGGACACGCAGGTTCGCCCCTACAATTCCCCCTAATAACATCTATTATCAAATAGATAATAACCTATAATGAGACTTACTACCGTGCAAAGGTCTCTACTTATATCAAAGCTTTGCAGGCTTTTGAAAAATCAGAAGGTGTTATTGATTGGAGAATGGATTCGTACTTATCAAATTCATCAACTGTTATATCGAGCTTTATAAGGTCGATTATAGCGTTGCGCCATTCTATGTCGGCTTCAGGGGTGAGGGTTTGTTGTTTGGTAATAATAAAGCTACGAATGAGTGCATTTAGTTCAGCTCGGCTAATTGATATGTTCTTGGTATTTGCTATAATATGTCTTACTTCATCAATAACTGTTTGTTGGTTCTTATCCTTGCACGAGGCACATAAGTTTATTGCATACTTTATCGTATTATGACTACTAATCATATGGAGCTGAACGTATGGAGAGTAAACCAAATGAAGTTTTTCGCGGAGTATATCAATAAGCTTATTTTGTAGGTAGTTTGTTATGAGTTTTAGATGCAACGACGAAAGTAATGATGCCTGAACAGTACCCACGGCGAGGTAGTTAATTGTAGTTTGTTGGGTATCTCCATTGGTGTAAGTGCGTAAAATAGTATTCTTACTAGGGAGGGGATTCACGTAACCTTCGAACGTCGTTTTTTGCTTTTGTGGTGTTTTCCCAAAGGTTTCTATTAGTTGCTCAATAACTTTGTTTATATCAAAGCAACCTGTTACGAGTATTGTTTTATTGGTTGGCTCTGAAAAGGTTCGGGTATAGAAGGTAGCAATGCTATCGAGGTTACGAGCTTTTACGGCATATTGGGCAACATGCTGAGATATATCAAGCCTATTCCCTAGCAACGAATCGATAAAGAGACGGTTATTATCAGAATAACT
>JASBZJ010000166.1 GCA_029983495.1 Porphyromonas sp. | reverse complement strand
GAATAGTTTCGCTCCAACGTACAGGGGCTGTAAGTTGCTTAAGTAAGTTTGCCTTAATTTCTGTAGGGTCATTAACAGCCTGGGCAACAACATTTTGGTAAATTGGACAAATGGGCTGAGTAAAGGGCGTTTTCTCGATTGCCTCGGCAAGTTTTATACGAGCCGATTCCATCAAAGGAGAATGGAAAGCTCCACCCACTTTTAAGGGTAAAGCTCGTTTTGCTCCAGCTTCCTTCATTTTTTCGCAGGCAAGCTTTATCCCCTCTATTGAACCCGAAATTACCACCTGACCAGGGGAATTATAATTAGCAGCAACTACAACTTCGTGAGTTATACTATTGCAGATTTCCTCAACCTTTTCATCGGCTAACCCCAATATTGCAGCCATGGTTGATGGGTTTTCCTCGCATGCTTGTTGCATAGCCATAGCACGAGCCGAAACAAGCCTTAACCCATCCTCAAACGAAAGAGCCTTACAAGCAACAAGAGCCGAAAATTCGCCAAGCGAATGCCCTGCAACCATATCGGGCTTGAACGATTCGCCCAACGAAGCAGCCACAGCCACCGAATGAACAAACACTGCGGGCTGAGTAACTCGGGTTTGCTTTAGCCCCTCATCGGTTCCTCGGAACATTTCTTCACTCAGGGAAAATCCAAGAACCTTATCTGCAGTATGGAAAAGTTCTTTAGCTTGAGGGTTATTCTCGTAGAGAGGGAGCCCCATCCCTACGAATTGAGCTCCTTGACCAGGGAAAACATATGCTTTCTTCATAAAACTTACTTTAACTAAATGGTTTCAATGGCATCAACTAGTACTTGGTAAGTGCGTTCTACCGATGCAATATCCACTTTTTCATCGGGCGAGTGTGGATGACGAATTTCTGGACCAAACGAAATCATATCCATATTGGGCATAACCCCCTGTATTATACCGCATTCAAGCCCAGCATGCATCACCAAAGCCTGTGGATCCTTTTTATAGATCTTATTGTAGCTCTTTTTAAGCAGCTCCAACGAGGGGCTATTCGGATTGGGTTGCCAACCACTATAACTAGCATCGAACTGAACCGTAGCACCAATAGCTAAAAATGCACTTTCAACCGATGAAGCAACCCACATCTTTCTACTATCGCTCGAACTACGAACTAGGAATTGAATATCAACTTTTCCTTGCTCGATTTTCGCTATAGAAAGGTTTGTTGACGACTCCACCACCCCGGGGAAACTTTGAAGCATCGAAATGGGGCCATTCTGAACAGCCTCCAATGCATTAATTAATGCCTTAGCTTGCTCGTCGGGAATTAAGCGTGATGGGCAGTCCACTTCAACGGCTTTCAATGAAATATTGTTCTCTATACCATCAAACTCGTGGCGGAACAAGTTTTCGTATTCGCAAACGAGTTCGTTAAGTTTGCCAATACTATCGGCTGGTACACTTAACACAGCATTAGCTTCGCGGGGTATAGCATTACGCATATTTCCTCCTTCGAACGAGGCCATACGTGCATTTAGTTCATAAAGAACTTTCTTTACTAAGCGCGCCAAAAGTTTATTTGCATTGCCTCTACCCAGGTGGATTTCAACCCCGCTATGGCCACCCTTTAAACCTTTTAAGTCGATTCTTATACCTTTGCAATCATCGTTTTTATTGCTTTCTTCGGTATAATCGTGCGATACGTTTACATCAATACCACCTGCACAACCAATAAATAGTTCGCCTTCTTCTTCGCTATCTAGGTTCATAAGGATATCACCTTTTATAAAACCAGGTTTCAACCCGTTAGCTCCACCCATACCAACTTCTTCATCAATGGTAAATAGGGCTTCTAACGGACCATGCTTAAGCGAATCATCGGCAAGAATAGAAAGTGCCATAGCTACACCCATACCATTATCGGCACCTAAAGTAGTACCCTTTGCGGTAACCCAATCGCCATCGATATATGCATCAATTGGGTCTTTTAAAAAGTCGTGATTCGTATCGTTATTTTTTTGGGGAACCATATCCACATGTGCCTGCAATGTAACAATGGGTTTGTTTTCCAAACCTTTCGTTGCAGGTTTGCGAATAAGAATATTCCCTGTTTCATCGCGAAGTGTTTCTAACCCGAGCCTTTTACCTTCGTTGTATAAATAGTCGCAAACTGCTTCTACATGAAAGGTTGGACGAGGTATTTGTGTAAGGTCGTAAAAGTACTTCCATACAGATGTTGGTTTAAGGTTCAAAATTTCTTTTGCCATAAGCGTTTATATCTTGCTTTTTATTAGTTAAATACGCACTTGTTCGTGTTAGTAAAGGTACAAATAAAATAGCTATTAGCCCTACTACAGCGATGCCGACTGTTTGAAACGTATGAACAACAAGAGCAAAAGCTCCGGCATTATTATGGCTAATACCAAATGCAACAAGTGTTGTAATACACATAAAATGCCATGGTCCAATACCACCCTGTACTGGAACAGCAACTCCAAATGTTGCCATAATAAAGGCCAACAGCCCCACACCAACACCCATGTTATGCATAAAGGGGAATGCAAAGAAGGTAATATAGAAAGCTAGTATATAAAAGAAATAAATTACAAAGGTTAGCAATATAAAAAGCCACTTCCCCTTCATATGCCTTACACTTATAAGCCCCTTAACAAAGCTACGACCAAGGGTAACTAACCTTGTCCATACGCTCCATTTGGTTACCGTTCGCCTAAAAAGGGTAACCAAAGCAACCATTAAAACTAAAGCAACATACAACCATGGAGAGTGTAGTACTTGTTGTAGTAGGTTTGCTAACCTAATGTGGTTTAAAAGCTGCATAGTTTGTGTTGTATAACACACAAATACCAGCAACAGCAACAGTAACATCATCAAAAGGTCAACAATACGCTCGGTTACTAATGAACCTAAAGTGGAAGTGAACGATATTTTTTGGGTATTCGAAACTAAATAACATCGCCAAATATCGCCCATACGAGGTAAAACTAGGTTTAGAGTGTAAGTTCCCCACAAGCCTGCAATTAAAATAGGCTTACTAATGTTTTGTTCCGATAGCGGTTGTAATTGTATATACCAACGTAATCCACGGAGGGTGTTGGCTATAACCTCAAATAGCACAGAAAGGAGCAATATGCCCCAGCCTATATCACCTTTCCGTAACTGCTCGAACAAAGGGTTTAAATCTATTTTGCGATATACAAGCCAAAGGAGAATAAGGCTTGTAAGTACGGAAAGAATAAATCGAAAAACCTTCTTTCTTCGCCGCGAACGTTCTGAACTGTTCTGCGTATTTTCCTTATTATTACTGCTTACTTCCAACAAAATAAAATAGAGTACCTTTGCCAGCACTTATGGGCTACAAAAATAACTATTTTTCGTTGCATGAAGCAAGTAAAACCTAAAAAGCAACTGGGGCAACACTTCCTTACCAGGGTTGATATAGCGGATCGTATTGCAGCCTCGATAGAACCCTACAAAGAATTACCTGTAATAGAAGTTGGACCAGGTATGGGAATATTAACCCAATGCTTAATTGAACGAGGCTTTAACCTTTATGTTGTTGAAATCGATACGGAATCGGTTACTTACTTAAAGGCGAACCTCCCTAAAAGTTTTGTTGAAGAAGGGAGGATAATTGAGGGCGACATTCTACGTATCGACCTCGAAAACATCATTCCTAATAAACCAAAGCAACCCTTTGTGCTTATTGGTAATTACCCCTATAATATTTCAGGCCGGTTATTTTTCCATATATACGAACATGCCGAAATTATTCCCTACGTTGGGGGAATGTTGCAAAAAGAAGTTGCACAACGTATTACTGCCCCCCCTGGTGGTAGAGATTACGGTATACTAAGTGTGCTATTAAGAAGCAAATACAACGGCGATTACCTCTTCACCGTCGATAAAACACTGTTTCACCCAGCACCTAAAGTTGATGGGGGTGTTTTACTTTTAACCAACAATAATCGCTCCAAACTACCCTGTAATGAACAACTTTTTGTTCGTATCGTTAAAGCTGGGTTCCAACAACGGCGAAAAACACTGAAAAATGCTCTTAAACGGATGTTTGAAGAACAAAACATCCCCATTGAGAATAACGACGAAAAACTACAGCATTTACTTACCCTTCGGGCTGAAAAGCTTGATGTGGACGACTATGTTTACATTACGCAATTCTTTGAACGAAACACCTCAGAGCCCTAACAAGGGGCAATACCCCACGCACACATCGCAAAATGCGTTTTTACGTACAACAATT
>JASBZJ010000165.1 GCA_029983495.1 Porphyromonas sp. | reverse complement strand
CTGTCCTATACGATGGCGTAAAACATCGTAAGCCACACTTCGTACATCCTCGGGAAGCACAAATCCACGACCTTCAATAAATGCATAGGCACGTGCAGCCAAGGTTAGGCTTATCGAAGCACGAGGTGATGCTCCGTAACGAATCATTGGTGTAAGGTCGTCGAGCGAATAATCCTTGGGCGAACGTGTTGCAAATACAAGGTCAACAATGTACTGCTTAATTTTATCGTCTACATATACTTCTCGTACATCTTCGCGTGCTGAAAGAATATCGTTAAGCGAAATAATTGGTGTTATCGAAGGTAATTCCCCTCCCATATTGAGCGATATAATACTTAGCTCTTCCTCTTTTTGGGGATAGTCAATTACAACCTTTAGCATAAACCTATCCACCTGAGCCTCGGGTAGTGTGTATGTACCCTCCTGTTCAATGGGGTTTTGCGTTGCCATTACTAAAAATGGATTAGGGAGTTTAAACGTTGTTTCGCCAATAGTTACTTGCCTTTCCTGCATAGCTTCGAGCAACGCACTTTGCACTTTTGCAGGTGCGCGGTTAATTTCATCGGCTAAAACAAAGTTCGCAAAAATAGGTCCTTTTTTTACCTGAAAGGCCTCCGATGCCCTGCTATATATCATAGTACCCACAACATCGGCGGGTAATAAATCGGGAGTAAACTGTATTCTACTAAAGTTAGCGGTAACTATATCCGAGAGGCTTTTTATGGCTAAGGTTTTTGCTAAGCCTGGTACCCCTTCGAGGAGAATGTGTCCATCGGCAAGTAAGCCTACTAATAAAGCATTTAATAGATGTTCTTGACCGATAATTCGCTGGTGTAATCCGGCTTTTATAGCCGATACAAACGAGCTTTTTTCGGCAATTCGTTTACTTAATGCTTCCTGGTTTATTGGTTGATTCATATTATTCTTATTTTCTAGTAGAAGTATCTACTCGTTGTTACTTACGTAAATGCTAAAACCTTCTACTTTACAAGTAACGCTTTTCTGTTTGGTAAGACGAAGGTAACATTGATTTGTTGCAAGGCAAATAGCACTAACCACAAAACTATTATAATATTTCGGTGTTGAGACTATTTAGCCCTGCTGGTTGTATTACTTTGCTACCCCATAGTGCATAATACAACATATATAGCTCGCCTGCTATTACAAGTAGCCATGTATAGTTCCACGAGCTAATAAGATCGGCTAATATGCTTTGTAGCAAGGGAAGAATAGCACCCCCTATAAGCCCCATAAGTAAAATGCCCGATCCTAAAGCGGTATATTTCCCTAAGCCCTCAAGAGCTAAAGCATAAATTGCTCCCCACATTACCGAATGCATCAACCCAACACCAATGAGAATGCGAAGGGCGTTAGTAGACATCGATACAATAACCAATATTGCAGCTATTATAGTTGTAAAAGCAAGTTGATTACGTGCTGAAACCTTTGCTAAAAAACTACTTAAAAAACGACCGAGTAACATAGCTCCCCAATAAAATGTACACCACATTGCAGCCGTAGCGTACACCGAACTAAGTTCGCTTCCCGAAGCATTAGGATGTACGCTTCGGAAGGCATCGCCCCATGCATTAACCATATTAGCTCCAACACATACTTCGCACCCTACATATACCCCAATGGCTACTGTACCTAAAACTAAGTGGCGGTAGCGTAATACCGTTTTTCGTAGCGACTGCTCGGTTTGTTTGCTTGTTGTACCTTCGAGGTGTGGTAATTTAACCTGCCGAACCCCGATATATAGTAGTACTACTAAAGCGAATAAAACAACGAATGGAATAACCATGGCGTCAACCGAAAGCTCTTCAGCTTTACGACCATTAAAAATTACATTGGCAACAAAAAAAGGCGTGAAGGTTGTCATAATCGAATTCCCAACACCTGCAATATTTTGCCTTGTTACACCCGTTGTTCCAGGTACTGTACTCACAACAATATAAGGGTTTACCGATGCTTGTAGAAAGGTTAACCCCGAGCCACACATAAAGCTACCCACAAGAAAAATAAAATAACTGAGTGGAAGCTTTGCTTGAAATATAGCAATATGGTTTAACCCGATCCACTGGCTATTGGCAATATAGTCGTACAGTAGAACTGATGCTTCGAAAACAAGCATAGCCCCTGCAACATAAAGAATACCTCGCAATAAGGTGCTTTTATACCCTTGTTTATTGAGGTATCGAGCCGCTACGGGTCCAATAATAAAGTATGCTAGGAAGAATACGAAAATTAGTAGCGTTGAGAACGTGTTTTTTGCTTGACCAGCTTCTTCAAGAAAGGTTTGCTTTAGTGGTTCCTGAAATTGTTGGTTTAACCCAGTAATAAAGCCAATAAGAGCCATAAGAATCACCATAAAGATGAATGGCCGAATGTAGTTAGGTTGTTTTACGCTATTGGTCGTTGTAGCCATTAGGGGTATATATTAATGAGTAAAATATCCGTGGAGCAGTAAAAGCAAAAAACCGCTAAAAGTCGTTTGTGAAATGGAAGGAAATGGAAGGGTAATCCTGCTGTGCCATGGTTAGCAAGTATTGCGAAGGTGCCATAAAAACATCGCGTCCTTGTTGGTCGGTAGCCATATTTTGTGCTTTACGTTTTTTGAATTCGGCTAAAGCTACAGCATCGTTACTGGCTATCCAGCATGCTTTATAAAGCGAAATAGGCTCCCACCTACATTCGGCTCCGTATTCGTGTTCCAACCGAAACTTAATTACTTCGAATTGTAACTGACCAACAGTACCAATTATTCTGCGTCCATTAAACTGGCTAATAAAAAGTTGAGCAACGCCTTCACCCATCAATTGTTCAACCCCTTTTACAAGCTGTTTTTGCTTCATGGGGTCGGCATTCTCGATGTAGCGAAATAGTTCAGGCGAAAACGAGGGTAAGCCCCTAAAATGGATCGTTTCGCCCTCGGTTAGTGTGTCGCCTATTTGAAAGTTCCCAGTATCGGGCAACCCTATAATATCACCAGCATAGGCTTCTTCTACAATGTCCTTTTTTTGAGCCATAAATGCAGTTGGTGAAGAAAAGCGGAATTGCTTATCGAGCCTCATGTGCTTGTAGTACCTATTCCTTTCAAATTTGCCACTGCAAATTTTTACAAAGGCAATACAACTGCGGTGGTTAGGGTCCATATTAGCATGGATTTTGAAAACAAAGCCACTAAAGGGTTCTTCGTAAGGCGATACTGTACGCTCAACCGCAATTAAGGGTTGAGGCGGTGGTGCAATGCGGATAAAGCAATCGAGCAACTCCTTTACTCCAAAGCTGTTAAGTGCTGAACCAAAAAATACTGGGGCAACCTCGCCTTTTAAATATTTGGCCTCGTTTAGGGGTTCATAAACACCTTCGATAAGTTCTAAATCCTGCTTTAATTGTTCGGCTGAATCGTTTCCCACAAGCTTTACAAGCTCTTCGCCATTTAAATCGGTAATCGAAATAACATCGTCAGCAATATGCTGCTTATTGGCCTGAAATAGCGAAAGGCTTTTATCATAGCGGTTGTATACTCCTTTAAATCGGTCGCCCATTCCAATAGGCCAGCTTAGTGGGGTAACTGCAATTTGTAGTTCTTGCTCAAGCTTATCTAAAAGTTCAAAAGGCTCAATACTTTCCCTATCGTATTTGTTTACAAAAACAATAACAGGGGTATTGCGCATCCGGCAAACTTCCATAAGCTTACGTGTTTGTTTTTCAACACCCTTTGCCCCGTCAACAACAATAATTACACTATCAACAGCAGTAAGTGTTCGAAAGGTGTCTTCAGCAAAGTCTTCGTGCCCAGGCGTATCGAGAATATTTATCTTATACCCTTCGTAATTAAAGCCCATAACCGATGTTGCCACCGAAATTCCTCTCTGGCGTTCAATTTCCATCCAATCGCTTGTTGCTGTTCGCTTTATTTTGTTATTCTTTACTGCTCCAGCAACATGTATTGCACCTCCAAAAAGGAGTAGTTTTTCGGTTAGTGTAGTTTTCCCTGCATCGGGGTGGGCAATAACCGCAAATGTGCGGCGCTTATCAATTTCCTGTTTCAGTAACGATGCCATAAAAGAAACTTATTTTGCGTAGCTTACCGAGCGTGTTTCGCGAATTACTGTAATTTTTACTTGACCAGGATAAGTCATTTCATCCTGTATGCGCTGAGCAATTTCCTGCGAAAGTTGTTCTACTGCAGCATCATCGGTTTGTTCTGCTCCAACAATAACACGCAACTCACGCCCTGCTTGTATTGCATAAGTCTTTTTTACACCGTGATACGA
>JASBZJ010000164.1 GCA_029983495.1 Porphyromonas sp. | reverse complement strand
GGAAAAAGGGATGTGCACACTACCGAAAACAATATCGAGGATAAAGAAGAGCAGAAGCAAAAAAATAAGGAACAAATAAGTGAGGGATGAGCGCATAAAACGAAGATTTAGCTATAAACAAGGAAAGGTTTAGTTACCGCTAGGTAATCTACGCCAATAATAAAGCGAATCGCTAGAATTATTATTTAAGGTAGGGTGAAAAATACTGATAAGGTCACGAAGAATAAGATCGGGTCGATAAGGAGCCTGCTCAAAGTAATCGTTTCCACCACCCTTTTGCCGAGCATCATTCAGGTAAACATTACCTTTTTTATAACTATCAAAAAGCCTGTACCTAGGTTCAATAGCAGCAAAATCTTCAAGAGAATCAATAGTTCCAGCCTGCCAAGCAAGCCAAATATCGTCTTTTTGGTGATCGTTCACAACAACTTCGAAGCTTAATCCGCCCTGAGCATTATCCCCTTTGGGAGCATTGTACTGGCCACCAGCATCGCTAATCATTTTTGCCACATAACTTTTTTCACTAGGCAAGTACCAAACGCCTTGATAAGCATTTCCAAAAAACACACGGGGTTTATGAGCGAACTTTTCGGCTTTTGTTTTAAGCTGGTTGTATTTTACTTCGACCTCGTTAAAAATAGAATCGGCTGTAGTTGCTTTGCCTACCAAAAGGGCAATAACCTTTATCCACTCTGCACGAGCAAGTAAGGATGATTCTAACCAATCGTTATTATAAACTACAGGAATGGGGAGAGTTGTGGGTAAAGCAGTGCTTACACCATCGTAGTAATTAAGCATTACAACATCGGTTCCTAAAGCGATTAACTGCTCAGCATCGATGGTACCAGTAGGCGAAACCGAAGCAATGCGCCCATTGCGAGCATATTGTTGCAATTCTTCGTCGTATAAAGTATAAGTATTACTAGTAGCAACAAGTAATTTGCGTACATCCAATAACTCTAAAGCACCAATAAATGTATCACTTAGCATGGCCAGTTTGCTACAAGGCACTGCAACAACGGTTTCGCCAGGCTGGGGTGTATATTGTTTTACTTGACTATTTGGTAGAAAAACCCATTTTTGTAAAGGTGAAACATTTTTATCCTTGGGATTAAGAACAGTTACCCTATGTCCGTTCGGAAGGTTTTCGATAGTAAAGTACTCGGCGTATTTAACAGAAAGGGGACTATACTCAACCCCATCAACAATTCTCTTTTGATTGCTACTCGACTGCTTTGAAGGGTTACATGCTGAAAAGAATAAAACAGCAACGATTAACAGCATATGATGTGGAGCAATACGTACCGATGTTATCATAATTGTGTTGAGGAATAACGGTGAAACTATTCAACATATAGTAGTAAACCTTTTAGGTACTCACTTTCAGGATGAAATATGTTAATGGGGTGACAGGTACTTTGTTGCAATTGTTTAATAATGCGTACACTTCGCTTCGACTCAACTGCTGCAGTAAGAACAGCCATCCGAAAGTCGTATGGAGAGACTAGTTGCGAGCAACTAAAAGTGAATAAAAAACTTTGAGGAGCGATTTTGCGCAATGCTGCAGCATTCAATTTACGGTAACCATTACAAGCATTCCGAATACTATCCCTACGTTTTGCAAAAGCAGGGGGATCCAATACAATTAAATTGTACTCATTACCCTTTAAGCTATTAAGGTATTCAAAAGCATCGTAGTTAATGGTGTGATGTTTTTGGCTAATTTCCTCATCAAAGTTTAACTCAACTGTTTGTTTAGCAACATCCAAGGCTCGGCTACTGCTATCTAAGGAATAGACTTCGCTGGCTCCTCCTCGCAAAGCATATACACTAAAGCCCCCCGTATAACAAAAACAGTTAAGTACCTTACGGTTTTTAGCGAATCGTTCAACTAAACGACGATTATCGCGTTGGTCAATAAAGAAGCCTGTTTTTTGTCCCTTTTCGATATCAGCAATAAAGCGAAGCCCATTCTCGTATAAAGGGACTTCGATTCGCTTACCATGTATATATCTATCGCCAACACCGTTCGGTAAATTTATGGGCATTGTACTACTAGACTTATCGAACACAGCCGAAATACTTAACTCTCTAATAGACAAAAGTGCCTCTTTAATTAACTCAATACGGTTATACATACCTACACTATGAGCTTGTATTACGGCGGTTTTTCCATAAATATCAATAATTAGCCCCGAAAGACCATCGGCCTCGCCATACACTAACCGATATATATTATTTTCATTTGCAGTGGCAGTAGTAGTTTGGGATGCATTAACCACGCCAAGTTGCTTTCGCAATTCATAAGCAGCTAACAATTTTTCGGTAAAAAACTTTTGTTCGCTTAGTAAAGGGTTGGCAAATTGTAAGATTCGAACAGCAATATTTCCCCCCTCCCAAGTTCCCGTGGCTAGGTTTTTACCCTGTGCATCAACAATAGTTACTAAATCGCCTAATTGGGGAATTGGAATAGTTTGGGCAATGGCTCGGCTAAAAACCCATAAGTGATAACGCGAAAGACTTTGCTCGCGTCCTTTTTTTAGGATAACTAACGGGCGACTTGTAGTTGTTTCAAAACGGTTATTTTCATCCATACTCTGTAGGTTTTTGAAAGGGTTATGACGAGGAGTGATTGCAACTAGGGAATAATGGTTCGGTTACCAAGCAACTCGGCTATTTGGGCTTTTACCTTATTAAGTTGTTGCATGCGTAACATAGCATCCAGTAATTCGGATGATCGGTTTGGGTCGGTTTGTAAAAGCTTAATTTCGCTTTTACACTGTTCTATTTGCCGTAAAATATACTCTCCCTTCATACCATTAACAAGTTGGTCGGTTTCGTCCAACAAAACATCATTGGGAGGGGTATCGTCGGAATCGTTTATGCCAAGGGCTTGCTTGGATACGTTGCTTAAGATGTATTTATCGGTCAAAAGGGTTAAAGCTAAGTTGGCAATTTGTTGGTTTTCGTGGTTAGCAAAAAACTTACCTGGGTTAAAGTTAGGATTTTGCTCTATTTGTGCACAACACTCGCCAATAATAAGTTTAAACAGCTCGCCAAAGTCATTTATTCCATCATCAACCAATAAATTCAATGCATAAACTGCCAAGGCAATGTTTTCTTCCGTACCATCATCACAAAAAAAGGTAAGTGGATCTGATCCATACCGAATAATAAGCCTTAATAAGGCATACTCATTTTTTGTAGGCGGTGGTAATTGTGGGTACTTACCTAGGTATTCATCCTCACCAGATTGATGCTCATGGGTAGTACTTTCGAGATCCGCACGTAAATTCGACTGAGGGAATTGGCTTTGAACTTTATTATTTCGAAAAACTTTTACCTCGCGCGAAACCAATTCATCCTTAAGACCAAGCTCTTGCGCTAAAGATTGCGCTGTAAGCGAACGCTCAATAGGATCAGGAATAGCCGCCACACTACGTAACAAATCATTCACCAAGTTTGCCTTTTCGATAGGGCTATGCTCCATATCGTGTTTGTAAAGTGCGGTTTTAAAGGATATAAAATCGATTTCGTGTTTAGCGATATAAGCGTTAAACTCGTCAATAGTATTATTCCGCACAAACGAATCGGGATCCTCGCCTTCAGGTAGAGGCAATGCTCGTACATGCATTCCCGCTTCGAGCAATAAATCAATTCCCCTTAAAGTTGCCTTTATACCAGCCGCATCACCATCATAAAAAACAGTAATGTTTGTGGTAAACCTACGGATAAGTGCAATTTGAGGAATAGTAAGAGCCGTTCCGCTAGAGGCAACAACATTTTCCACACCAGCCTGATGCATGGCAATAACATCCATATACCCTTCCACCAGAAAACATTTATCGGCTTGCGTAATAGCCTTTTTAGCAAGGTACAGGCCGTAAAGCTCTCTACTTTTTGAATAGATGGGGCTTTCGGGGGAATTTATGTATTTAGCCAAGCGGTCGCTACTTTTCATAATGCGCCCCCCAAAGCCTACAACTTTTCCACTAACCGTATGAATAGGAAATATTACACGTTCGCGAAAACGATCTGCCCCTGTACGGTATTCTTCTGTGGGAGGATAACACAACCCCGTTTCGGCAAAGTACTTTATGTTAAATCCTTCCTTTGTTGCAGCATTATACAACCCATCTTTTGCTTGTGGTGCATAGCCAAGACCAAACTTTTCAATAATAGGCATTGTTATACCTCGATTGAACAAATAAGGTAACGCAATATTTTTACCTTCGACAGTACCAAGCAATCGCTCGTTAAAATAAGTAGCTGCAAACTGTTGCGCAAGGAACATACTCTCCT
>JASBZJ010000163.1 GCA_029983495.1 Porphyromonas sp. | reverse complement strand
CCGACTTAACATTTAGCTATAATGCAATAATTCGTTCAACGGGGTATCCACTAAAGGCAATGACAACAATGCTAATTGGTTCCATATTAAACTGTCTATTGGATCCACTCTTCATTTTTGTTTTCCATTGGGGAATTGCTGGTGCTGCATGGGCAACGAATATTTCAATGGTTGTTTCCGCAACGTTCGTTATGAGCCACTTCTTTAATAAAAAGTCGGTACTACATTTCAAAAAAGAAGCATTAGCTTTATCATGGAAAACCATGCGAAGTATTGTGGTAATAGGCGTTGCCCCCTTCTCCATGATGTTGGTTAATAGTGTTATCAACGTGGTTCTTAACCGTAGCTTTGGCTTTTTTGGAACAACCGAAGCAGAAACAAATAGTGCTATAGCAGCATATGGTATAATAATAGGTATAGCCCAACTATTTATCCAGTTTATGGTTGGTATTTCGCTGGGTGCTCAACCAATTATGAGCTACAATTTAGGGGCTGGTAGACCGAACCGCTCAATAAACACTTACTACAATGCATTAGCATTAAATGCCTTTGTTGCCACAATCGGATTTATAATTGCAAACTTTTTTCCAAACGTATTTGTAAAACCGTTTAACCCAGGTCCTCATTTAATGGAACTTACAAATATGGCTATAGGTATTGTATTCCTTGCATTCCCTCTTATAAGCATTCAAATAACAACTGTACAGTTTTTCCAAAGTTTAGGGCGAGCATCCAAAGCAATGTTCCTTACGTTAACTAGGCAAATCATTTATTTTATTCCTGCTCTTCTGATCGTTCCAAGAGTAACTGGACTAGGATTAAAAGGTGTTTGGTACGCCATGCCTATTGCCGATACACTTTCAGGAATAACGGCTTTGGTAATGCTAATGATTTCATTACCGAAAATAAAAAAACAGTTCCCCGAAAAAACCTTACCAAATACAGCACTTTCAGAAACCACCAATTTTGCAAATCCTACCGAACAAAACTAACACAATAAACACCGAATTGCCTTGTTCGAAATACGAATAACAAACAAAGCCATGCCACTTGCCAGTTATACCCCCCAAGTATAACCGAACAAAGCCTTTCTAAATCAAAGAAAAAGCCCTTATAAGGTGGTATAAATACCAACAAAAAAGTGTACCTTTGTAATGCTGATTGAAAAGCAACAACACCTCAAGGCTGAGAGGGTAAGAGGGAAAAATATAATAACGGTGATAGCCAAAAAACTTAGAAGTTGCAAAAGGCTGAAATTGGCACCGTGTTGCGAAATTTAGAGACATAGATAACTGATTAAACTTATTTGTTCGAAAAACAACTCTCCCAAGCTTATTGCTACAACAATCGTAATAATATGTGCAATGTACTGGGAGTTTCGCTTTTGAGTATAAGATTAAAGTAAAGAGAGAAAGGAAATAACATTATGATGACAAGAGATGAGTACATCAAAAGTCTTCGTGAACTCAACCTCCAAGTTTACTTCATGGGGGAAAAGATCGAAAACCCTGTAGACCACCCTATGATTCGCCCATCAATGAATTCTGTTGCTATGACTTATGCCCTAGCCCAGATGGACGAATACAAGGACTTGATGACAGCAAAAAGCAACCTCACTGGTAAAACTATCAACCGTTTTTGCCATATCCACCAAAGCACCGAGGACCTCGTAAAGAAGGTGAAAATGCAACGATTAATGGGGCAAAAAACAGCAAGTTGCTTCCAACGTTGTGTAGGTATGGATGCTTTTAATGCTGTATATTCGACAACTTACGACATGGATAAAGCTTTAGGAACGGATTACTTTGAACGTTTCAAAAAGTGGCTCACCATGGTACAAGATCGCGACCTCGTTGTTGATGGTGCAATGACTGACCCCAAGGGTGACCGTAGCCGTGGTCCTAGTGATCAGGAAGACCCTGATATGTATCTCCATATCGTAGAAAAACGCCCTGATGGTATCGTTGTTCGTGGAGCTAAAGCACATCAAACTGGTGCTGTAAACTCGCATGAACATATTATTATGCCAACTTGTAGTATGCGCGAAGCTGATAAAGCTTATGCTGTATGTTTTGCCATTGAAAGCGATGCTCCTGGGATTACCATGATTTATGGTCGCCAGAGTTGCGATACACGTAAAATGGAAGAAGATAGCGACATCGATGTTGGGAACAAAATGTTCGGTGGTCATGAAGCTCTTGTAGTTTTCGACGATGTATTCATTCCAAATGAACGCGTGTTCATGTGTGAAGAATATGAATATGCTGGTGTACTTGTAGAACGTTTTGCTGGATACCATCGCCAGTCGTATGGTGGATGTAAAGTGGGTGTAGGCGATGTACTTATTGGTGCAACAGCACTTGCTGCAGACTACAACGGTGTACCTCGTGCAAATCATATTAAGGATAAAATCATCGAAATGGTTCACCTTAACGAAACCCTCTTTGCTTGTGGTATTGCGTGTTCTGCCGAAGGCGTTCCTACCCCATCGGGGAACTACCTTATTGATATGTTGCTAGCAAATGTTTGTAAGCAAAATGTTACTCGCTTACCTTACGAAATTGCTCGCCTTGCAGAAGATATTGCTGGCGGTATTATGGTAACTATGCCAAGCGAACAAGATCTCCGTCACCCTGTAGTTGGTCCAATTGTTCGTAAATATATTGCCGGTGCAACAGGTAGCGACACAGAAAACCGTATGCGCGTGCTACGCCTTATCGAAAACCTAACCTTAGGTACAGCCGCAGTTGGATATCGTACAGAATCAATGCATGGAGCTGGTTCGCCTCAAGCACAGCGCATTATGATTTCTCGCCAAGCCAACCTCGAAGAAAAGAAAGAGCTTGCTCGTAAAATTGCACGACTCGATACTTCAAAGGACAACTTTGTTGCTCCTGTAAAAAAGAAGTAATTAGCCTAGAAGTAAGATAAATCCGCTAATTAAGAACAAGGAAGCCTCTACTTACAACTAAGTAGTAGGCTTCCTTAAAAAAGAAGATAATAACTAGAACACGCATTCCGAGGCATGGTACCCGATGCAACTGCAATAGAAAAAGTATTGAAAGAGAAGGTAGCTCCTTTTCTTCAGTCGCACAATGGAGGAATTAAACTTAAGAGTGTTTCTCTTGAAGGCGAAATTCGTATTGCCTTTATGGGAGCCTGCACAAACTGTCCTCTACTAGGCGACACCTTAGCGCAAACGGTCGAAACGTCCTTACAGGAAGCATTCCCAGAGGCAAAACTGAAAATTATTGTTGTTAACGATATCGATGACGACCTTTGGGCAATGGCAAAGAATATGCTCCGAAAAAAATAATGCCTATAGTTTTCTATCGATTCACACACATAAGAGCATATAATTAGAGAGCGAAAACCTTTAATTCTAAAGTTTATGAACGACTACAAATCGAAAGTAACAACGGCCGATGAAGCCGTAAAACAAGCCATCAAGGATGGCGATGCCCTGGTACTAGCTCACGCAGCTGCATACCCAAGCGAACTTGCCGAAGCTATTGTTCGCAACAAGGCATCGTTTAAAAACCTATCAGAGTTCCACTTAGTAACGCTAGGAGACGAACCACTGGCCTCACCTGAAATGGCAGATGTTGTTCGCCCTCGTTTAGGTTTTCTTGCAGGAAATACGCGCAAGTGCATTGCTGAAGGAAGAGGAGACTTCTTTCCAGCCTTTTTCCACGAAGTTCCTCGCTTTTTTCGAGAAGGGATTATTGGATGCGATGTTTTATTAACTACCGTTTCGTATCCTAACGAAGATGGTTACTGTAGCTTTGGGCTTTCGTGCGACTATACACAACCTGCTGCAAAAAAAACACGTTGTATAGTAGCTGAAATGAACCCCAATATGCCTTTTATCGGTGGCGATAACCTTATCCATGTTTCTGATATCGACTATATAGTTGAAACAACTCGCCCTCTAGCCGAACTACCTGCCCCTCCCATTGGTGATGTAGAAAAAGGAATTGGCGAAAATGTTGCTAAGCTCGTAAAAGATGGCGATACCGTTCAATTAGGCATAGGAGCAATTCCCGATGCTGTATTGCTATTCCTTGACGATAAAAAAGATCTCGGTCTACATACCGAAATGTTCAGTGATGGTGCTGTTCTTCTAATCGAAAAGGGAGTTATTAATGGCTCGAAAAAACAAATTAATAAGGGTAAGCATGTTGCAACATTCCTAATGGGGACAAAAAAGCTTTACGATTTTGTAAACAACAACCCCGATGTAGAGTTATACCCCGTTGACTATGTAAACCATCCTGTTACAATTATGAAACTCGACCGAATTGTTAG
>JASBZJ010000162.1 GCA_029983495.1 Porphyromonas sp. | reverse complement strand
TAGAGTTATTGTTAGTATGCTCGGGGCAAAAGGAAGTGAAAAGCAATGGCGATCGCCCTAGGCGGAGTATCCAACCTTGGGGCGACCGCCACACATTCATTTTATGAACAACAAAACTATTTGCGAACGAATAACATAACGTTATTGTAGCTCGTTTAGTTTGTTTTTTCGAGCCTTTGAACTTATCTCTTATTGTAAAGGTTCGATTGATACGAATGAGCGGTTTTCCTTTTTACGTGTAAAAACCACTTTACCATCCACCAAAGCGTAAAGGGTGTGATCCTTACCCATACCTACATTAGTACCAGGGTGGTGTTGAGTACCACGTTGGCGTACAATAATATTACCCGCTTTAGCAATTTGTCCACCAAACATTTTTACGCCAAGGCGCTTACTTTCTGATTCGCGTCCGTTTTTCGAACTACCTACACCTTTTTTATGTGCCATTTTACTGTTTCCTTTCTACAAATCCAAATTATGCAACAATCGATTTAACGCGTAGTTCGGTGAACTGCTGGCGGTGACCTTTAAGTTTACGGTAGCCTTTCCTTCTCTTTTTGTGGAACACAAGCACCTTGTCGCCCTTGACTGTTGGCGAAAGCACCTCACAAACCACTTTTGCACCTTCGATGGTGGGAACTCCCACGGTTACTTGACCATCTTTATCGGCAAGTAAAACTCGATCAAAACTTACTTCCGAGCCACTTTCGGCTTCCTTAATGTGGTGAACGAACAGTTTGCGACCTTCTTCGAGTTTGAACTGTTGCCCCTGAATTTCTGCAATAACGTACATTGCTTTTACTTTCTTAATTACTAAACAAGTTAGTCCCGTAAGGCGACTCACAAAATGTTTACATGAGTACTTCGTTCCTGCCTTACATGGGCATATCGTTCGCAAAGGTAATCATTTTCTTGCTTATTCTGTATGTCTTCAAGGTTTTGTTTGTGGCAGACTTCAATTGTTTTGAGGATGGATGAGAGAAAAATCTAAAAAAACTTAAACCTAGTAACTGCTAAAAACATAGTAAAATACTGTCTACGACTTTTATTTATACATGTACAGTATGCGAAAATGAAGGTATTTAGGTTGTTAAAAAAATAGAATAAGAAGAGAAAGTTTTACTGTTGATAACAATATTGATTTATCTTTGCAGAAATTTTGCTTGAAACTGAAACAATAACTTTTGATTTTTATGACTAAAAGAACTTTACTTTTTCTCTGCTACGTACTACTTTCTGTTAGTGTGCCAACGATTGGTTCGGGGCAAAACGCAAAAACACAAACACAGCGAAAACTAGTAGAAAATATCGATTATACGCTTTCGAATAACAAAAAGGTATTAACCTCTTATAAAGCTAAGGATTTAAGTTCCCTTGATATGACGAAAGATGATAAGCTTGCTGCTGTAACTGAAATTGATGAGTATGCTTTTGAGTACCATATTGAGTTAACCGCAATAACGTTACCTAAAAACTTAGTAAAGATTCGCGATTATGCCTTTTCGGGAACGGGAATATCGAAAATTGCATTACCCCAAACGGTTCTTCAATTAGGGAGCTCGGTAAAACCTAGTAACGTATTCGAAGGGTGTCTTTATCTGAAGGAGATAAAACTTGAGGGAAACAACGCAAATTTTGTGGTGGTTGATGGTGTACTTTTTACTAAGGATAAAACGCGACTTATTGCATACCCAAGTGCCAAGAACGGGGCTAATTATCGTTTGCCCGATGGCGTAAAGGTGATTGGTAAAAGCAGTGTTGCTTATGCTGACCTTAACGAATTTACTTGCTCCCCATCGCTACGTACTATCGAAAGCTTTGCCTTTGATAGTAGTACTATTGCACATTTAGTATTGAACGATGGCGTAGAGTTTATTCAACCACGAGCCTTTGTTGGAATGGACAAGCTAGAAGAAATACAATTGCCTAGTTCACTTAGGATACTGAAAAATGGTATGGTGTACCAAAACCCCCTTTTGGGAGCTAAATCATTAAGGCATATAATGCTGTCGCATAGTTCGCCTTTTTTAGAGGTTGAGGGTAATGCTCTTTACACCAAAGGAAAAAAAGTTCTCCTTGCATTAGCCCCAGCTAACGATGAAGTTGTTGAATATAAAACTCCTGTTACTGTGACAGAAATAGCCGAAGGTGCATTTGCCTATAGTAAGCATATAAAACGTGTCGTAGTTTTGCACCAAATGCCTATACCAAGCTTAGCTTTTTCGCATGCTGTAGAACTAAATGAAGTTGTTTTTGAGTGTGGTGCACCTACAATTGGGTTCAATGCATTTGGAACTTGCCCCAAATTAGCCACTATAAAGTTATTAGGTCCAAGGTTTACATCGCTTAGTTCGCCCGATGCAACCTTTACAAATGTAAGTAACGGTCGGGTTACTTTTATCTTTTCGGAGTATGTAAACGCAGAGCAATACCTGAACGATACTCAATGGAAGCATTTTATTACGCAGTATGACGTAAAGGTTAGCCACCAAAAACCTCGGTATACGATACTTAAACTTTTTCCCAATATGTATAGTAACGAGTTGCAACTTAACGATTTCGATACAGTTCATAGTGCTAACGAAAGCATTGTCCAGGTCGATAAAATTCGTAAGTCACTTAAAGCTAATTTGGTGGGGAATGCATCGGTAATAGTTACAGACTTAAAAAAAGAACAGCTTTATTACGTGGAAGTAGCTGGTAAGAATAATAGTATTGTTGAACCCCTATTGAACTTTGAATACGTTGATTTAGAAAATATTAAAAACTACGAAACAAAAGTTGCTCACCGTAAGCTTATTAAGCAGGACGAGGTACCAAAAAACGGAACAATTTATTATTTTGCTTCAGATAGCGAACCTTCTATCCAGGCAAGGTACCACATCAACCGAAATAACGAATTACAAGTAATTGCGCTTGATTTTAAGGAAGAGAAGGACTATAAGCGTGTAAAAGCGGAGGAGTTTTATAAAGAACGATATAAACCTATAAAGATTGAACTATACAACCAAATTATTGATGCCTTTTTAAACCCGAAGGGTATTAGGTACACAGTAACTGCTGTTGCAGAAAACGAAGTTACTATTGATTATGCACCACATTATCAAGAATCTGGTAAGTTACTGCAAGTAACCCTTGAAAAGAAGGGCGAGGGCACTATAGTCATTGAAGGGCTTAAAAACAACAATAACATACCTTTGGGTACTGTACTTAAAGTTATTGCTAAACCCCAAAAGGGATGGGCGCTTACTAAACTTACGGCTATGGGTAACAATATAATCGAAACAAGTATGTTTACAGTTACCGAAAATACAAAGGTCGTTGCAATATTTGAACCTGCCACTTGTAAGGTGTCGTACTCTTCGAATAGCAACCAGGCACGTATAGAAGCTTTTATTGGAACTAAAAAACTTACAAGTGGTGATAAAGTTCCTTACGGAACAACAGTTACTTTTAAGTTGGTTTTGGATAATAAACAGCAAATTAAGCAGCACAAGGGATGGTTTATAAATGGTGTTGAACAGAAAAATACCGATGGAACTACAAACAAAACCTTAGAACTTAAAGTTGAAGTTCAGCAAGATATTGAAGTATTACTTTCGGTTATTTTAGATGCACTTAACCTCGATGTAACACTACCATATGTTCGGTTTGTAAATAGCTGTATTGAAATTGAAGGTATTAGTGGGGATGAGTTACAACTCTACACTTTAAATGGCAAAAAGGTTTTTTCGGAAACACTTAATAATAATGGGGTAATAAATAGATTGTTTGTGGGGAATTTACCTAAAGGAACATACATTGTACGAATTGTTACACCTCGTGGGGTAGTTACACAAAAGCTTATTTATTGAGACTTTTAAGACAGTTAAGGAGACTTTTCCAAGTTGAGGTAATGTGCATTTCTGTACAATTTCAATTGGAGAAGTCTCCTTTAGTATTATTTGCCTATAATGCTATATAAAGACTTCAGTATTATACCTCATCTATATAGCATTTGTGTTTACGAACTTATGGCTTTTGTATTGATATAAATAAGAATTGCAGCAATAACACCTGCTATAAGTACAATAAAAAGGAGCAGTAAAGGGAACCGCCAATTGTGCGGAAAATGCTTTAACTCAGCGTTATTTTGTGCTATTTCGAAAAGTTTTTCGGCAGTTGTAGGTTCGTATTTAGGAATGCTATATCCGTGCTTTATCATTACTTTAATAGCCTCATCTATATCGTGTTGAGGAATCATAAGCCTTGCCCCACCTCCCGATATTACAGAACCTAATATCATATTCGTGTAGTAGCTATCAACAAAAGTGGGTATACCTTCGTTATTTAGTAAAGTAACTATAGTTAAAGCTTCTTCGTT
>JASBZJ010000161.1 GCA_029983495.1 Porphyromonas sp. | reverse complement strand
AATTCAAAACTTCCCCCACGCGATATGAATATACTAAAACGTCAGTGTCTTTTTCGATTGGTTTTGTTGTTTATTGCTCTATTTACAGGAGTTGATACATATTATAGTTCAGCTCAAATTGTGGCATTAAAAAACAACATCGCTTACGATGCATTACTTACCCCAAACATAGGTTTCGAAGTGGCTTTAAATAAAAAGATTACACTCGATACGCAAGTAGGAATGAACTTTTTTTTCTTCGAACGCAATGCAACAAGTTCTACCTATAAAACAAAAAAGTGGGCACATTGGCTTGTTCAACCTGAGCTGCGCTATTGGACGTGCGAAAGCTTTTACGGATTATTCATTGGCGTGCATGCCTTAGGAGGACAAGCAAACATTGGTGGATTGGATATTCCGTTTGTTATCGAAAATAAAAACCATGTTATGAAAAATCACCGCTACGAGGCATGGTTTGTTGGTGGCGGAGTTTCGGTGGGCTACCAGTGGGTTATTTCGAACCGTTTCCTTATCGAAACTTCGGTCGGTGCCGGTTATGTTCGTGCTAATTACGATAAGTTCCCGTGCGTACGTTGTGGGCAAAAAATGGCTTCGGGTGGGGCAAACTACTTTGGACCTACAAAAGCAACTATTTCGTTGGTGTTCTTACTTAAATAAGTCGCAACAAGTAATTATTCGAAACTAAACAAGTTTAATTGATGGAATTGCTAAAAATGAAACCTACATGGCTTATAGCCCTTGCTTTGGTGTGGGCAACATATATAAATACTCCCTTAGTACAAGCACAAAAACAAGCATCGCTACCGGGCAAAGTTGTTGTTACTCGCACCGATGCCGGCAAGGTACTGCAAGTGCGCTACGACCTCGAGAATATCACAAAGTATTACCCCATTGCCGATAGCGAACTGTTGCAGTTAAGGCTTGCTTATAGCTCGAACGATGGTACGCATAAGGTGCTTATTGATTCGCTTTTTGTTGCAGGTAGTAGCCGTTACAAGCTTATTAACCGTCGCATAGCTTTAGGCAACGCTAAAAATGGCAATGCCCCATACCCTAATATGGCTAATATAGTAAAGTTGAGTGCTATAAAAAAGGGTAAGGAAGAGGCCGTACTACAACGAACATTGCCTTTTGAACGCTGGATGCTCGATGGTGTGCTTAGTGTAGAACAAGTTTATATTGGGTGTGCCGATTGTAAAATGCGCCGGCAACTTTTTGAGCAAACGGTCGAAATTCCCCACTTCAATAAAAATCATTTTGCCTACCATTTTATTGCTCCAAAAGCGGTGGCTCAAAAGGAGTATAAGGAGGATTTTAGTAGCCGTGTTCGCTTTCAACAAGGTAAATATGAACTACTCCGCAACTTCGAAAACAATACCCGGGAACTCCGTAGCATAAACGACTTTATTAATAAAGCACTTGCTTTAGCTAGTAAGGGGGCTACCTTAAGGAAGGCAACGCTTACTGGTTATGCTTCGCCCGAAGGCGAATTCCACAAGAACCAAATCCTTTCGGAGCAACGTACCGAAACCTTGCTTAACTATGTAAAAGGGCAGTTCCCCACGTTGCAAAAACAGGTGCAGCTATCCGCTAAATCGAAGGGTGAGGATTGGGATGGTTTGCGGAAAGCCGTAAGCGAAAGCCGGCAACCCTGGAAAAACCAAGTAGTTGAAATTATCGACCGCTATAAAACCGATATCGAGCGCGAAGCCGATATAAAAGCCTTGGATGGGGGAGCAGTGTATAATACTTTGCTCAACGAGTTTTACCCACCCCTGCGCCGCACCGATTTTACTTTCGCTTTCGAAGTAAGGCCCTACAAAGTTGAAGAGTTGCCTGATATATTCGATGCAAAGCCTGCGCTGTTAAGCCACTACGAAATGTTCGAATTGGCACAAAAATATTATATCGAAAAAAATACCGACCCCACAAAAGTATTTGCAACGGCTTACGAGTTTTACGGTAAAACCGATGTTATTGCCACACTTAATTATGCCAATGCCCTAATGCGTTACCATAGCGATGCTAAAAAAGCACTTGATATACTTAACGGCATTCAGCACGATGAACGCAGTTACTTCCCTATAGCTATGGCATACGAAATGTTAGGTAACCACGCACTTGCCGAAGAGTGGTTACACAAAGCTGCCGACAAGGGCGATACCGATGCCCAAAAGGCATTACAAGTTATAAACCAATAGCCTCCAGTGTGTTGACCTTTTCGAGAACTTCAAAAATAGAATCATATAATAACCAGAATATCACTTTAATTAACCGATTTGTATGAAGAAATTATTCCAAAGCTTTGCCCTAGTATTAATGGCAACGCTTGCTTTAACAGGTTGTAAAAACGACCCCAAAACGCCACAAACCAAAAACACCGATGTTGTTGTTGCTATTAACCTTGGCGATGACTTGCGCGCAGCAATTTCGGATTTACCCGATGGCCGTAAAAAAGGCGACATTGCTCAACTCGATCAGTTCGATGTTTACCTCCTTAGCTCGAATGGCGATATTCTCGAAGCGAAACGCTTTATGAAGAATAGCACAGAATACAACGAGCTTACTAAGAAAACAACAACTAATGGTGCTGGTGGCTACAAATTCCTCGATGTTGTTGGTAACCCCAAAAGTGTTGCCGTTATAGCTAACTATGGTGGCAATATCCTTGCAAAAGGTAAAATGCTCGAGGATTTAACTTCTACCGTACTTAGCGTTGAGGAAAGCAAAGCCCTATTTTTAGGTGCTGCTGAACTTAAATCGATTGGTACTGAGCCTAAAGACCCAAACCCACAAACCATTAACAACAATGAGCAGAATGTAAAAGTTGCTGTAGTAACTGTAAAGGCAGCTATTAACCGCTTCCAAATTAAGGCGGTAAAGTTTGGTAAGGTTGATTGGAAAGATGGTGCTCGCGATAAGGCAAAAGAATGGCAAAAGAAATGGCTCGAAACTAACAAGAATCAGGTAGCTAGTCTTTCAAACTCTGAAAAGCGTAAGAAAGCAGAAGAAGCATTTGCTGCCGAAGTTGGTACATTCGATTGGAACAAGGCAGGTGATGTTGCTTGGACAAAGAAAACCGAATGGGACAAGTACTTCGAAGTAATTGATGTTACTAAAGCACTCCGTGGTACATTCCTCAACCGTTTCAACCACAAAATCGATGGCAATGCAAAGCCTTACGATTTAGCTTGGATTTTTGTTCATGGCGATGGCCGTTACGATAAAACCAATGGTACCTACCATGCCGACCTTTATGGTAAAACTTACAATAAGGACGATGGCAAAACTTGGGTTGACGCTACAAGCATTGCTTCGTACTATGATGCAAAACTTTCGGAAAAGCTTACTAATAACAAGGTAATTGCTTTCAACTACTTCTACGAAGGCATTACCGATTACAGCAAGGATAGTCAAAATAGCCCTAAGATTGTTTTCTACTTCAATTCAACACCTTCTAATAATGACAAAGCATCGTACGTTTCGGAGGACTTCCAATTCGTTGCTATTAAAGGTTATACTACCGATGCGGAACTCCAAACACCTCTCGATGCCAATAAGGCTAAGGGTACTACCCTTATTAACCTCGACCTAACTAAGGTTAAAGGCGGTCGTGGTGTACTTGTTGAAGTAGGTAACGATATACCCGGTGTTACCCCTCCGGGTGGTGGCGAAGACCCCGAACCTACTAAAAAGGTGAACGTAGTTGTTGAAGTTCAGGTTGAACCATGGACTGAACAAGATGTTTACCCCGTTATTTAAGATAAAGACTACACATTATCTTTTTTAGCCAAGGGCGAACCTCTCCTCGGGTGAAGAGGGGTTACGCCCAAGGCTTCCCAAACGGTGCTACTTAAAACGGTTAGTAGCACAAAGCAAATAACCCGGTCTTTGACTTATGAACCTTCTTTGCCGATGTTTTGCTTCCAAAAAAGGCTCAAAATCCTCGAATAGGCACTCCCGGCGTTTAGTGAGGTTTAACTGCTTTCAATACTTGCGCTAAGTAATGTTTAGTGGTATATTCTCTTTTTTTTCCCTCCTAACCCGTGGGGGTGCCCTATTCTTTATTTGCTTTAATCCAACTGTTGCCCATTAATTCTCCCTTAATCGAAACCCATAATCACCCGATTCGGAACGTCCATTTACTAAGCAAATTGCTAAATCATGAAGCATACCTTCCCATCCTTCTCTATAACGTTGCCTATACTGTTGGTTCTATTGGCTATGGTATTTGCAACAAGCTCATGCAAAGCATTACACGATGATCTTACGAATTGCCCGGGGCTGGAATTACGCTTCTCGTACTTAGAGGACGATGGCAAGGAACACTTGCAGGATTACCTCGAAAAAATTGACCTTTTTGTATACGATGATGCGGG
>JASBZJ010000160.1 GCA_029983495.1 Porphyromonas sp. | reverse complement strand
AAGTATCGTTTATGCTTGCTGGGCGGAACGCATTTAGTACAGCGTTTAAAGAGGCCTCCCCAAAAATTTTGGAACCTATTTACGATGTAGTAGTTTCGGTTCCTAGCGATTACGTGGGTGATGTAATGAGCGATTTACAAGGGCGTAGGGCAACCATTATGGGAATGAACGCCATGAAAGGGTATACCGAGCTTGTTGCAAAAGTTCCCCTGAAAGAACTTTCGAACTACTCAACTTCGCTAAGCTCTATTACTGGTGGGCGCGCTAGCTTTACCATGGAGTTTAGCTCCTACGAATTAGTTCCAACCGATGTTCAAACAAAACTTATTCAGGAACACGAAGCCGAGGGCGACGAGGAGTAATATACCGAACTTACACTGGTACAACTCCGTCATTCTTTTAAGGCAAATCTACTAAGTTAAATACATAATAATGAAGCACGGGCGAACATAAATGGTTCTCCCGTGCTTCATTTATGCCTGTTACATAACACCACTATACGAGGAATTATGCAATAGCCTCTTCTTGTAAGGTAATTCTATTTCTAGGGAATACTCCGCGAGTCCCCCCTATTAACAATTCCTAGGTATAAAGTACCCAACAAATGTTACTAAAGGAAATGAGCAAAGCCTATACCTTTGCAAATAGAACGGAATAGCTCAATAAACAGCGTGGATAGGCATTTCTTTAAGGTCATTTCTCTCTTACTTTTTCTTCTTTCTTCTCTTCCAATTCAATCGCAAACCCCAAAAGTACTATTAGAGGGCGTGGTAAGCGATAGCATTAGTAAAGAAGCCATAGCCGATGTTGCCCTTCAGCTCGAACCTTTGCAACCAAAGGGTAAAACGGTTACACTGTATAGCAACGAGAATGGGAAGTTTTCGTTCGGGTTAATTCCAATGGGCAGTTATACTGTATACGCTCGCTACCTCGGTCAGGTAAAAACCTATTCACTAACAATAAATAGCAATCAACACCTATCCATCGTACTCCGCACAAGTCATCTTCTTCGAGAAGTGGTTGTAACGGCAAGTGAAGGGAAACGAATTACAAGTTCAAGCAAAATTGAACGAGCGGCCATCGATCACTTACAACCCACTAGTTTTAGCGATTTAACAGCACTACTACCTGGAGGTAGAAGCAGTACTCCGAACATAGGGAATGTAAATAATTTGCTTCTACGCGAAACAGGAACACTAAATGCTAGTGGAGCAAAAAGCAATAACCCCGACTATGCCATAAGTTCATTAGGTACCTTATTTGTAATTGATGGAGCTCCGCTCGAAACTGATGGCAACCTACAATACAGTGCATCAAGTACAGGCTCGCTGTTAAGTAATGGAAAAATAAACCTTAACCGTGGGGTAGATATGCGTACCCTTGCAACCGATAATATCGAGAGTGTTGAGTTTATTCGAGGTGTTCCTTCAGTGGAATACGGTAATATAACGTCGGGAGTAGTGCTTGTTAAAAGGAAAAGCGAACCAATTCCCCTAGGGGTTCGAACAAAAGTGGATGGTTATAGTAAATTATATTCTGCAGAAAAAGGAGTAAGGCTAACAAATACCCAAACTCTAATTGGGGATATAAGCTTTTTAGATGCGAAACCCGATCCTCGTATAGTATTCGAAAGTTACAAACGAGTAACAGGCTCGATTCGTTATTATGGCGAAAGCAAGAATAAAGTACACCGATGGGAAGTAAACAGCGATTATACAGGGTCGTTCGACAAGAACAAAGTGGATCCCGACCTAAGTTACGGAAACGTTGATGAATTTTTATCGGATTACAACCGCATTTCCATATCAAGTAAGTATAAGTATTTACCACCTACCCCAAGAAATGGTCTTCAACGATTCGAAACTTCGATTTCGGTTAGCCAACAGTTCGATTATTTGCAACAACGCAAACTCGTTGCCCCCGACCGAATGACTATAACACCAACGGCAAGCCAAGCTGGCGAGCACGAAGCTACTCTATTGGGAGGAGAGTACATTGCCAATTACATAAGCGATGGAAAACCATTTTCGCTTTACGCAAAGTCACAAGCCCGGTATAAATGGTTTTGGGGCAAAGCATCGCATCGATTAAAAACAGGGGTCGATTATTCTATAACCAAGAACTTCGGGAGAGGACAAGTTTACGACATTTCTCATCCTCCGTTCCCCAAAGCATGGGATAGCCGGCCACGAGCATATTACACAATTCCTGCATTGCAACAGCTTGCTCTTTACGCTGAGGATTATTATTCCCAGCCCTTAAATAATCATCTTATAGCAGTAGAAGCAGGCATTCGATTTTCTTGTTTGCTTGGATTAAACCCTCAATTTGCGCTACATAACAAAATTTATGCCGAACCTCGCACAAATTTCAAATGGCAACTCCCCCAGTTTTCAATCGGAGAACAAAACATAAAACTCTCCTTTGATACGGGTTGGGGGCTAACAACACGAATGCCTACATTAAACTATCTCTACCCAGACCTTCGCTACATCGACATTACTCAACTTGCCTACTACGATATTAATAAACCCTTCGAACACAGTCTATTTAATGTACGAACCTACATTGAAGATGCTACAAATTATCAACTGCTTGCTACACGCAACCGAAAGTTCGATTTGCGAGTATCGATTGGTGTGGGTAAAAACACACTTGCAATAAGCTATTTCAACGAAAAAATGACTACAGGATTCCGGTATAAATCCACTGCAAGTGTTTATAATTATAATAAGTACGACGTTACAGGAATAGACTATTCAATACTAACCCAAAAACCCGACATCAACACCATTCCATTTAGCCCTTCGAAACGCATCGATGCCGTATCGCGCCCCGAAAATGGAAGTATGATTCACAAGGAAGGTGTAGAGTTTCAGTTCTCGTCGCAACGTATTCCATTTATAAATACCGCATTCATCCTTAATGGAGCTTGGTTTCGTTCAACCTATTCAAACAGTGTTCCCCTATTCTACGCTGTTCATAGCGTATTAGGCGATGTTATTATTGCCGATAATTACGTAGGGCTATATAATTGGAAGGACGGAAGCGAAAATCAATCGCTAACAACAAACTTACTTTTCGATACACAAATACCCCATTGGGGTATAATTATAACTACCGCTGTTGAGGCCAGCTGGTTTATATCACGCCAAAGGTTACCACAACAAGGTCGCCCTATAGCATACCTTGATGTAAACGATGGCTTGATGCACCCATACACTAACGAAAGTGCCATGAACACCTACTTAAGGGAGCTGGATTTAACCTTCGATAGAGTACTTTTTGAACGGAGCTATGTTCCCTTGGATTTAGGCATCAATTTAAAAGTATCGAAACAATTAGGTAAGTACTTTACCTTATCGCTATTTGCGAATAATGTTATCGATTACCTCCCCGACTACAAAATAGGCAATGCTACAATACGCCGAACAGCCTCGCCTTACTTTGGCATGGAAATGCGCATAAAACTGTAAACATTTTTCTCTTTAACAACATAACTTTTGTAATAAAATCATGCGTAACAAACTAAAACCTCTTTTTCACCTTGTAATGCTACCTATTCTTCTAGGAGCAATACAAGCTTGCAATCCCAACAATTCCCCAGTACCTGCACCTCATGGAAGCGAAATTGTAAAAGTTATCGTTAAGCTTAATCTACCCGAAGGAGTAATCAATTTCGTAAAAACGAACGAAACATTAAGCCTAAAAAATAAAACAACGGGCAAAAGCAGTAGCTTCGATAAACTCGAAAATATTGAAATAGAGGCAGGGCTTTATGAGGTAACTTACGAAGCCACAGGGAAATACTCGTTACAAGGCGAGCCCTGCGAAGGCAAACTTGTTGCTCAAATTGGCGAGGCGAGTTTACTTAGCCCCGAAAACGGAGGTAAGCCACTCGAATTAAATCTCCGCATTATGCCTATTGTAAAGGACTTTATTATTCAGGAAATATTCTTTACAGGCACACTTAGTCCGGCGGGTAAGCAATACCATGGGGATAACTACGTGGTACTTTACAATGGTACTGACCAAACCCTCTATGCCGATGGAATTGCTTTTTGTGAATCGCAGTTTAATTGCGCTTTTAAATACGAAAAAATCGATCCCGATATTAGTAACGAAGCTTTTGCAACACATGCTATTTATGTTGTTCCTGGTAGCGGAAAAGATCACCCCGTAAAACCTGGGGAAAGGTTTATTATTGCCGATACGGGTATCGACCACAAAACAAATAATCCTAACTCATTCGACCTTTCGAAGGTTAACTTCGAATGGTACGATGTATCAACCAGTCCCAGCCATCAGGATTTCGATAGTCCCTTGGTTCCCAACCTCGATAAATGGTACTGCTATACCCTAAGCTTTTTTGTGTTGCATAATCGTGGTTTCCGCTCGTACGTTATTGCTCGCCCCCCTGTTGGAAAAGAAACTTACCTA
>JASBZJ010000159.1 GCA_029983495.1 Porphyromonas sp. | reverse complement strand
AAACCACAACCAAGAGGATTGTTGCATAGTTGCCACCACAAAGATGCGAAAATTTTTTATATCTCAGATAAAATCAAAAGAACTATACGAGCGAAGTATTTATACTTACCTAGTATAGAATCAATGCTACTATTAATGTTTTTTTCTTTTTCAAGTACCATTTATTAGTTGTCTTTGAAAAGGGTTCATCATGTGGATAAACTCACCTCTATAAGCCACAAAAAAAAGCTCCCAACCGTTAAGAGTGGGAGCTTATAACAGCAATGAAAGTTTTTAAAACAGAGCCGAGCGGAACTATTATGCTTCAGCGTTCTCGCTTGCTTCTGATTGGGCGTCTTCCTCTTCGTCAAGCACGTTATTAACACCCACCTTATCCATTTGTTTTTTTTGGAATTCATCGATTTTTTTCTGGAATTCATCGGGTGTAATGGTTTCTTCCTTGCGTGTTACAAGGTCAAATGCAAATGCTCCAATTTCGTCTTCTGCGACAGCATTCCTAGCTTGATACAAGCGATCCTTATCTTCTTTACGCTGTTGAACTAATTGCTCAATTATAGGTTCCATCCCATTAACAGGGTATCCCATACGCTGAATCTCACCAATTATTTGAGCTTCAATCTTTTCCTCAACCTTTTCCTCACTTATTTCAAGCTTATACTCATCAACTAAGCCACTAATAAGTTCACGATAGTAGAGAAAATCAGCAAACCGCTTCACTTCGTTATTAAGCTCGGCATCTGTTAGTGGGGCTTTATCCTTTCTATCCTGCGAAGCATTTACTTCAATAACCCTTTTCACGGTTTCACGGTCGAATTCAGGTTTACCTACTTTTTCAAGGAGTAATTCAATAAGATGTTGGCGGAAGAAGTGTTTGGCTTCGTTGTCCAACTCTTTTTTAATCCTTGCTCGGAGTTCCTTTCGGTAGGCCTCTTCGTCCTTAATACCAGTATCCTCACCAAAATACTTTTTGTAAAAATGTTCGCCTAATTTAGCCGGCTCATAATGCCGTATAGTTTCAACGGTAAACTCAAAGTCACCTTGGTGCTCAAGTGCTTCTTCGTTACTTTCAATACCCAAAGTGTTTTTTAGTATCGCCCCCATTTTGTCGAAGGCAATATAAGGGTTAAACCGGATAACGTTACCCACGGCAACACCATCAAAAGCTTTTTTCTGCTCCTCATTGCGGAAATACTTGGGAGCCAAAAAAGCATGTTCCTTAACAATACCATTTTCGAGGGGATTTCCTTCGGTGTCAAGCTCAACAAGTTTACCCGTAAACATATCACCAGGAGCCTCGCTTTTCTCAACATTTACTTCTTCCCCATTCGCATCAAGAATCTGCTTGCTTGCATTATCAACATCTTCATCAGTAGGTTCTACATTATAAAAAGGCACTTCAATATCCTTATCAATGGAAACCTTCATTTCGGGAGTAAGGGGGAAAATGTACTTAAACTCATACTTTCCCTCTTCTCCAAGAGCAAATTCCTCGCGAATGGGAGCTGTAATTGAGTTGAGGTTATTTTCGATATAAAGGCGTTGCATTTCGTCCTGTGCTTTTTCAGATGCAGTTTCGTATCGAATAGCTTCGCCAAAACGCTTTTCAATTATACCTTTGGGCACTTTACCCTTTCTAAAGCCAGGAAGATCAATTGTATGACTAATATTTTTGATCTTCTTGTCAACGGCCTCTTGTAATTCTTCCGAAGCAAATTCAATCGAAATTATTCCTCTCAGAGGTTCTTCTGTAATGTATGAGCTGTTCATTCTATTGATTCTATTCTATGTTCGAGTAACAAAAGTACTACAATTTGCCCGATTGTGCGTAATACCTCCCTTTACCAGTAAAATCTGTCGGTTACATACGCTTGATGCTTGCTAGCAACACATTAGAGCATTATCGAACAATTCCGAATAAACACAACGAAAACCCAGATAGAGCGAGTACATTAAGTAATACCATTCTAAAAAGTTGTTTTTACTAGGGAGTAAAATGTTATTCGTTCGAACAAACTCAAATAAAAGTTTGATAGTTTTTTCACTACAATCACGAATGAAATAAATACTTCACTAATCTAATAGTCTTATAGTCTTACACGAACAATATAACCATAATAAGTTCAAGAGAACTTACTACTACTCATAGAAACACAAAACAAGTAGCTGACTATAAGCGCAATGTTACGAATCCCCCAAAAAGCACTACCCCTACACTACTCAAAAAATAGGTAACTTTGAACTCAAATAGTACTGTTTTTCAGTACAAAACTAAGGTAACGAGAACCCAAATAGAGAACAAAGGATAAGTTAATGGACAGTATAAAACAGTTATACCGCATTGGGCATGGACCAAGTAGTAGCCACACTATTGGACCTATGCGTGCAGCAAATATGTTCCTCACTCAAGTTAAAGGGATAGAAGGAATAGCCAAGTTTAAGGTTACTCTTTATGGTAGCTTAGCTTTAACAGGCAAAGGGCATATGACCGACAGTGCTATTATGAGCGTGCTAAATACTGTCCACCCAACCGAAGTGGAGTTTAAATCTGAAATTGAGCTTGCATATCACCCGAATGGAATGCTTTTCCAAGCGTTTAGCGCAACCAACGAGGAATTAAAGCGATTTACGGTTTACAGCATTGGGGGAGGGGTACTTGCCAATGAAGAGTTTAACGAACAAACTACCAACGAATTATATAAGTTACACCACATTAGCGATATGTTGCCCGTATTACAAAAATACGGCATGAGTTATTGGGAATATGTTGAACGTTGTGAAAGTACCGATATATGGGATTACTTAGCCGAAATTTGGCGGGTAATGAAAGCTTCGATTAAAGAAGGTTTGGATCGCGAAGGTGTATTACCTGGAGGCTTAGGACTACGCCGAAAAGCAGCTGACTACTTGATTAAAGCACAAAGTTATACCGAAAACCTCCGTGCTCGCGGACAGCTTTATGCGTATGCTCTAGCTGTAAGCGAACAGAATGCAAGTGGTGGTTTAGTCGTAACAGCACCCACGTGTGGCTCCTGCGGTGTTATGCCCGCTGTACTATATTACTTGCAGGAAACCCGTGGTTTTACCGATACACGGATACTACATGCCTTAGCAACTGCAGGGCTATTTGGTAATGTTGTACGAACAAATGCATCAATTAGTGGTGCCGAGGTTGGTTGCCAAGGCGAAGTTGGTGTTGCTTGCTCAATGGCGGCAGCGGCAGCTAGTCAACTTTTTGGCGGTACCCTTAAACAAATTGAGTATGCCGCCGAAATGGGTTTAGAACATCACTTGGGGTTAACCTGCGACCCTGTTTGTGGATTAGTACAAGTACCCTGTATCGAACGAAATGCGTTTGCCGCTAGCCGGGCACTCGATGCCTATATGTATGCGAATTTTACCGATGGTACACACTTGGTTAGTTTCGACCGCGTTGTTTCGGTGATGAATCAAACTGGACTCGATTTACCGAGTTTGTATAAAGAAACTTCGCTAGGGGGATTGGCCTCGCTTACCGATATCCGTAACCATCTTTCAAATATGGACGATTTTGCTAAAGACGAAAGAAAAACCAGCAACCATGGTAAAAAACATCGTGTAATAAAAACGCCAGGCCTATGTTAAGGGTACTCTATCTTATTTACTTCTTTATTATCGCACTTCCAATATTCATTGTAGTAACTATTGTTTGTGCACTAACAACCATTATTGGTTGTCCTCTTGGAGCCAAACGTATCTTTTCGTTTTGGCCAGGAAAACTTTGGGCTCGTATAACACTATTTCTATTTTTGTGTCCTGTAAAAGTGGAAGGGCGAAGTAACTTAAACAGAAATGATTTACCCGCCATTATAATGCCCAATCACCAAAGTGCTCTTGATATATTTGTAATGTACGGTTACCTAGGAGTGCCTTTTAGATTTGTGCTAAAGGAAAGTTTGCGAAAAATGCCCATTGTAGGGTGGGCATGCCAAGCTTGTGGCTTTATTTTTGTGGATGAAACAAAGCCTTCGTCGATAAAAAACACTTTACGTGATGGAAAAAAAGCACTTACAGAAGGGACTTCGATAGTACTTTACCCTGAAGGGCACCGAACCCGTAACGGAAAAATAGGAACATTTAAACGAGGAGGCTTTGTAATTGCATATCAACTTGGGGTACCCTTAATACCTATAGCCATAAATAATGCCTACGACGCATTACCTTATGGTTCATATATTCCCAAACCTCGTACCTTAACAATGGCCATACTCCCCTCGTATACATTACCCAAAAGTAGTAATAAAGCTGAAGCCATTAGCGAGGGTATGGAACACATGTACAACACCATTGCAAAAAAACTGTAAGTAAACCCTATGATTAGCTATCGGAAAACCCTCCGAAAATACATTAAGCCTTACCGTGGTTACGTATGGTTAAGCATATTTACCAATGTGCTTGCCGCAATTTTTAATTTACTTGCCTTTTCGTTGGTTATACCCATACTGAAAATTCTTTTCCAAATGACCGACGAAGTGGCAACTTATACCCCCTTAAGCTCTAT
>JASBZJ010000158.1 GCA_029983495.1 Porphyromonas sp. | reverse complement strand
CAGTAACGGCTATTATTACAGGGGCAGGTCTTTCGGTATGTGGTTTACAAATGCAAACTTTATTTCGTAACCCATTAGCCGATGCAAGTATTCTTGGTATTTCGGGAGGCGCAAGTTTAGGGGTTGCATTGTTTATGATGGGGGGAACTTTGTTGGGCAACCTTATTACTATACCCGAATTTTTACGGATTGGCGGAATGATCCTTTTTGCTATTCTAGGGGCAGCATTGGTGCTTCTACTTATTGCTTCGCTTTCGTTTAGCTCTAGGGATATAACGCAAGTTCTTATCGTAGGGGTAATGATAAGTTTTCTTGCGGGGGCTATTATTAGCCTTCTGCAATATTTTTCGCCCCCCGAACTTGTTAAAGGGTTTCAAGTTTGGAGCTTTGGTAGCCTTGAGGGGAGCACAACTATTTCCACTTTGATACTTGCTTGTATTGTGCTACCTGCTGTAATAATATGTTTGCTTTTTATTAAGCCCTTAAATGCTCTCCTTTTGGGCGAATCGTATGCACGTTCTTTAGGTATATCAACAAAAATCGTACGTCGTAGCCTTATTATTCTAACGGGTATTATTGCAGGTACATTAACAGCTTTTGTAGGTCCTATTGCCTTTATCGGAATTGCCGTACCGCATATTGTTCATGGGCTTTCAGCTACACGTAATCATAAGCATTTGTTACCCCTTTCCTTATTAGGTGGTGCAACGCTTATGCTTATATGTCACCTTATTACACGGTTACCACAAGGAGGTCTTATACTACCTATAAATGTGGTTACTTCGGTTATTGGTGCTCCTATTGTTCTTGGGGTTGTTATAAGCGGTAGTTCACGCAGAATCCTCTAACTTCTATGGCTAAAAAAACAAAGCAATCATCATTTTCGCCCTTGTCGTTGCAAACTTTAACCACGGGTTACCATAAAAAGGAAATCTCGAAATCAATTTCTGCTGAACTGTGCGAGGCTACCGTTACAGCACTTATAGGCACCAACGGTTGTGGTAAATCAACGTTGCTTAATGCCATAGCTTTTGGAGATACCGTTCTTGAGGGGAATATTGCTATTTCGGGGGTGAATACTACCACATTAACACCATATAATCGCTCTAAACTAGTAAGCTATGTGCAAAGCCAAATAAATCCCGAATTAGCAATTACAGTTGAGGAGCTAGTTGCTATGGGGCGAATACCCTATATTAACGCTATTGGTACTCTTAAACAGCACGATAAGGAAATAATTCACCGTGCTATATTGAGTTGCAAACTAAAAGGTTTTGAAAAGCGAAAAGTTAATTCGTTAAGCGATGGCGAACGTCAGCGAGCTTTAATTGCTATGGCACTTGCACAGCAAACCCCTTTAGTACTTTTGGATGAACCTACTTCGCACCTCGATCTTAACTTTCGTATCGAGTTATTTATCCTTTTACGCGAAATTGCTCAACTGCATAGAACGTCTTTTTTACTTGCTACCCACGAAATAAACCTTGCAATGCAATGGTGCGACGCTTTTTGGCTTTTAAACAGTAGAGGAGAGTTAATTTGTGGGGTTCCTGAGGAGCTTGCACTACAGGGAATAATTGATGAACTCTTTACTACAAGTCGGTTTTCCTATAATGCTCTTTCGGGGAAAATTAACGTATTACAACAGGCTCGGAGAGGTATAAATGTTACTCGGATAGAAGGCACATCATGTGAAACCTACGAATGGACTCTCCGATTATTGAATCGTATAGGTTACGAAAATATACCAACTGCCGGGCTATCGCTCGTGGTTTACCCTGATTTTTGGCAAATTGCATCAGGTAAAACTGTTATTACAGCAACCTCCTTAGCCGAACTTCAACAATTACTTTACCCTAATCTCAATACTTTCGCATAATAATACTCTAATAAAGGGATATCTTCGATAAATGTCAAAGGTATCCCTTTATTTTATTAGGTGTTTTTTAGCCTGCTCTATGTGTTTTTTACCTCAAGTATTTGCGTTTTTCCTTCTGTAGTAACTTCAACAGTTAGTTTGTTATATGTCGAACTCTCTTTGGGAAGAATTAATTTGAACAAACTGTATGAGCTGTCGATTACAGGAAGATTTAAATCCTTTTTTGTAGTTTCGTTAAGGTGCTTCTCGAAAGGATAGGCTACCCAATAGTTCATACCGTAAGTTTCTTGCAATAAGTCTACATCGTAACCACTTTTGATAAATGGCAGATAGCTCTCTCCTGAAATAGTCGAGTTATTTGTGAGTTCAATCCGTTCACCCATATTATTAAAGCCATAGCATCTTATCTTTTCAATTGCTTCGGCTAACGTTATGTATTGATTTGGCATTATATGAGTCCCTTTATAATTTGTGTCACCATATTTATTTGCATAGTGATAGTATTCCTCATTGCGTTGCTTGTTTATAGTTGGGTATATTTTTCGATTGAGAGCTTTGCTACTCGCTTTGTTTTTCTCAATCGAAATGATAATAGTGTTGTTCCCATTTGCAACGATTTCTGCCCTAAGTGATGGATTGGATATGTAGCAACTAATAAGATTTGGCGTGCGATGTCCAGTGCCTATAAGTTTTTGCTCCTTGTTCTTACAAGAAGCGAAGCTAAATAAACATACACCGACAGTGATGTATAATCCAACTACTGATAATGTTTTTTTCATGGTCTTATGCCTGTTATTTATAGTTGTTCTTTCTATTAAAACTGTAGCAAAGATAGTGATAGGTTATCGTTTATGATGCTTTTTATTTCTGTTGTAACCTCAATAATTAGTTTATTATAAGCCCTTAGCACGGTAGCAAGTCACATTATGATACTGTTGCACAATGACGAATTGCTACGTTGACTTAGGGGATTGGGGTTTGGTTACGTACTCTTATCCATTCTGGCATCCTACCATCCTCAGCATCTTGCGCTTCATCTATTATACGCAGGCAAGGCTAGATTGCTGGTTATCTTGCATATGGTTGCTCATCGCAATAGTCTCCAAAGGTCTTATAATACTTCTTCAGCTATAATTACTGGTATCGATCGAACAAAGTTATATACTGAGATCGGCTTTTCTTTGCGAACATTGAGGTTTTTTGCCGAGTAACTCTGTAACGATTATGGTATTAAAATCCGTTGTATTCAATGCAGTTATGTGCTTAATTATTTTTGAACTTGTAATATTCCTCTATCGTCATCACTATTTACTATAGTACTTTCGGGTGCTTCATATTGTCGCCCTTTCGTAAAGTTGTATGCAACAGAAAGGAGTACCAAATTTCCCATCGATGGAATACGGATAATTTGTGTGTAATTATGCAGGCTATTGAGAAGCTTTTCCTGAACCATTGGTCCGTTTGGTTGGAAAAGGTTATTGGTTATTAATCCTAACGTCCAATTCCCCAAGTGGTAACCTATGCGGAAGTTTAGATTAGGGTTCTGAATGGTTATTATTTCGCCTTCGAGCGATTTGTTTCGAGTATAAAAATTGGCTCCTAAATTCCAGTTCCCTTTAAAAAACTGGGCGGATAGGTTTAAAGATAGATTATTGAGTTTATGGTGGTACTCATGGCTTGATGTATTGTAATAATCATAGTTAAGCGAGGACGATATTTGAAGCATATCGGGGATAGCGTTCCATTGAAAAGCAAGCGATGCCCATGGGCGTTGTTCTTTTCCGTTATTGGCAAAAGAGTGGTTAAATAGTATTTCGTCATTTTGTTTAATTTTGCTAATCGTTTGTATAATTGGATTCACTGACAGTATGTACCCTCCTCGGAGACTAAAAAATAGTTGTTGGTTAAAAGCATGACGAATGGTTAAGCTTGTGCGGTAACGACTATAAGGTTTCAATTTGGGATTTCCTGTAGTTATTTCCCAGTTATTCGAACGTTGTGAAATGTCACTAAGCATAGCAAGGGTTGGAGCATTGCTATCCATAGCAAAGTAGAACTGAAAATTCCATCCCTTAAAAGGAAGTGCTAACATAATTCGAGGGCGCATCAGCCACGAGGCAATCGACTCTTTTCCTTGGTTGTTCGCAATTAGTGTAGCTCCTACCCCCACATTATAGTTCAACGTTTTTATTTTGCCTTCAAGCTGGCTATATAAATATAGGTCGTGATTAATTAGGCTTGTTTGTTGAGGTTGGTTATTTATATATGTATTTTGTGTGTATCCAAGTAAGTATCTTGAACCAACTCCCAGTTGAACGTCACCAATGGGTTGGTCGTATCTAAGTTCTGTAATAAGCGAATGTTTTTTTCCATTTGTTGAATAGCTGTATGTTCGTTCTCCTCCCGTGGGGTGTTTTTCCGAAAAGCTGTAACCGTACTTCGTTGAAATATAGGTTCCATGTGTGTTTAGCGAAAGTGTGCCTCCGTGCGATACGGTGGTTAAGTAGAATAAATCTAAAGCAGTGGATATATAATCCTCGGTAGGAGCATAACGAGCCGTGTACGTAGGTAACCCCATTTCAGTAACATTTTGTATCGTACTTCTTTCAGGGCTAGTATACCAAGATGCTGATAGCGACGTGTTAAAGATGCGTTTCTGAGGCTTT
>JASBZJ010000157.1 GCA_029983495.1 Porphyromonas sp. | reverse complement strand
CATCGAGGCAAATTGCTTACCATCCATCACTACTTGGCTCTGTATTTCGCTAATAGTGTTTACTACGCTTTGGTCGCCTGCAAGGTAACGATGGCAAAGCTCGGGTAAGCTAGCACTGTAATCGAAGCCATTGGCTTTAAGCCACCAGTTACGTATCCCCACCGCAATTAGCGGAGCAAATATGGCACCAATATTTATAAACATGTAAAAGATTTGGAACCCTGCATCGCGTTGCGACGAGTAGCGAGGGTCGTCGTACATTTGTCCTACAAGTGCCTGCAAGTTACCTTTAAATAAACCATTACCAAAGGCAATAATAAATAAGCCCACGCAAGTAAAGGTTACAAATAAGGCTTTGTTAGGTACTGGTGTTGGGGTAGGGATGGCAATTACGGCATAGCCCACAGCCATAAGAATTAGCCCGAGCAGTATAGTGCCTTTGTAGTTCTTTGTTCTGTCGGCAATAATACCACCAACCAAGGCTAACAAGTAAATAGCCGCATAAAAGGCTGAATAGATGTAGCCCGTAGTGGTTTCGCTAAAGCCGAACTTGGCAGAAATGAACAGCGTAAGAATACCCATCATGATGTAGAAGCCGAAGCGTTCCCCCATGTTGGCTAGTGCTGCTGAGATTAGTCCTTTTGGATGATTTTTAAACATACTTATTGGGTAAGTTATATGAATGATATTTTTTATTGCTGAGGAGTGGGTTATGGCTGTGGTGAACTACTTTTTATTTCGATAAGGCTACCACTTCGGGGGTCGAAGGTTATTGCCACAGCATCCTTTTTAGTACGATTTATATTTTTAGCTAGGGTAGCCTGTGTGCCTAATTGGGCAATGTTTACCTGCTTTGTAAACGAATCGCCATTAGGGAGGGTAACCACAACTTGTGCCTTGCCAGGTATGTTGTACACTATACCCTCGAGTTTTTTACCTTCGGCAACTTCGCTATTATCCTTTACCTCGGTGGGGGTAAAGCTTAGTGTTATAGCTTGCGAGGGATTACCGGCTGAGGTTAAGCCCCTATCGGAGGAAAAGCCTGCGATACTTTTTTTTGTGGCTGAACTTGGGGGCTCGAACTGAAACGTTTTTGAGGTCGTTCGGGTTGTAGTAGTTCCGTAAAATAAGGCTTCGGTAGCCTCGATTTGTTCCTTTAAAAGTTTTACTGCATAGGTAAAGGCTTCCCCTTGGCGAGGCGCATTTTCAGCTTTTCCCGAAAGGAGGTCGAGCAAATCCTCGCGGAGCGAAAATAGGTGCCCACTGGCTATTTTGGCACGCATCGCCAGCGAAGTAGCTTGCGCATATTCGCGTGGAAGAGCTACCGAAACCGAGCTTGGCTTTGCTTCGCCGGTTGCTGTTTGTGGAGGTGTATTCGTTGGCGAGTGGGGGGGTAGCCCATCGCAGTTAATCCCCCTAAGCAAACCTTCGGGGGTGAGGGCTACAAAGCTTGTGGGGGTATCGGGCTTAAACTCTATACTGAACTGTAGGTTTTCGTTGGCAACGCCGACCGTTTCGATGGTTACATGGGTTATTTTGAACGTTTTCGACGGACTTAGCACGGCTTTTTTACCGAGCAGAACCCCCGCATATGCCGAAAGCTCGCCCGGGGTAAATTGGCACTCCTCCACATCGAACGAAAGTAGTAGTTCGGTTTTCGGTAAAAAATAATATACCCCTTTAACATCGGTGGTGTAGGGGTATACACGAATAACTTTACTTTGTGCAAAAATAGGAGCCGAAGCCATCGCCACAAGTACTGTGGCACATAGGGAACGTGTGATTAGTCTGTAAAGGTTGCTCCACTTATAGCTCATACTATATATATGTAGTTTAATGTAAGCAACACGCTATACCGTGGCTTTAATTAATCTGTACGAGTACAAAACTACTTATTTTTTACCGAAAAACCTTGCATTTACGTTTATGATTCCGTTAGATTTTGGGGAAATTTATATGTAATTATGTTCTGTGATTGCGGGCGGACACGCAGATCCGCCCCTACATATTCGGTTGATGTACCATGTTTCGTATTGTTTTTGCGGATGACGGGTATTTGTAGGGGCGGACCTGTGTGTCCGCCCGCCGGATCATCATGGTTTACCATGGTTTCGTAATGTTTTTGCTGATTTCGGGCGGACACGCAGGTCCGCCCCTACATGGTGCGTATTATTATGTGGGTGAAGGATTCACCCAAGTGTTACCTTGATGTGAACCCTTCTAAAGTAAGAGATTACAAATTTATTTATGTGCCGGTGTTTTTTCTTTTTCTGTGGCGAGCCTCTTATTTATCCCTATCCTTTACGCAACGGATGTAACACGAGCCTGGATTATTATAGGAATCAGCTCTCTGTATATACTTGTCGTTAGGGGCGCGCCACCCACTCCAACTTGATTTTAATTGGAATACGTGTACTACATTGTCCTGTTTTAGGAAGGCAATAAGGGTATTATTATAGTTCATCATAACGTCTACACCCCAGGTTGAAGTTATCCATGTGGGTATTGCAACATTTTTCTTAATGTTACCCTGGCTATCCTTAGTATCGGCTGTAAAGAACGAGCTTGTACTTCTGTTATAGTAGCATTCGTAGATTAGTTGCATTTCATCGGCATTAGGGGTACGCCACCCTGTGTATATTTTGCCGTTGTATTCTTCCTCGTATTTGTTACATGGGGGTGGAAATGAACCCTTCCTCATAACACGATCCACGACATTCCCTAAATCGCCCCCAATAGCATACTTTGCTACGTAGAAATCTTTAAAGGGGAGGTTTGTGCGGTCGAAGAACTTGTGTTGTTTTTGTTCGCCCGTTGCTATGAACTCGTCGCCCACACGGCGCGAACGTAGGGCTACCGTGGTCTCTATATAGTTGGGTTCGTTATTCGGTTTTTTCAGTACCACCGGCGAGGTAAATGCAAATCCCTTGTTATCGGCATTTTTCAAATCTTCTTCGGCTCCACCTAATATACGTACGCAACGTAGGTTAAAGCCATTCTCCTTATTTCGTCCTAGAAACCCTTCTCCATCGAATATATTATTGTGGTCAGCACCAACGGAAATACCTTCGTATCCCCAAAGGAAGTATTGACCATAGTAGGGCTTATTGTTAGCAATAGAGAATTTTACTTTTAAATTTCCCCTAGTTGAACTCATGTAGAAGACTCCGCCATGTTTATAGTTTTTATAGTTGTAGTAGGTCTTGTATTCGGGGTTCTGATAAACGGGGTACAAACGTGCTTCCTTGGAGAATGTATTCTGCCCTAGGGCGAGTGCTTTAAGCTGTTCGTTTGAGGGAAGAACCCAGCGTATTTCCTCCTTATCGATAACCCCATTGTTGTTGAGGTCGCGGTTACGAGTTAAGCAAGCAAGGTATGGGTTTGTTCTCCAGCGAGGCTTCCAACGATCAGCTTTTTTGATATTTGCTCCTGCCGTTTTTACACCATCAGCGTACATGTTGAACCATTTATTGAAGTTTTCGTACGCTCCTCCACCTAACCTATCCCGTTGCCCCTTTTTTTGGGTATAGAAGAACTGGAGGTATCGGATGGTGTTACGGTGCCCAAAGAAGGGGTCGTCTACAAGATCTATCAATTCGGGGAATTCGAGTGGTTCACTGTGGCATTCGCCTGTTTCGTTAATCGATTCTACGCCGAATGCTATGTCGCCATTCGAAGCCATACTAAAGGGGGTATAGATGGGGCGTTGGCGAATCGTGAACAGGGGTAATTCGTAGTGGTGAGAATTGCCATCGGCACTGTGTGTTCCCTTGTTGAGAATAATTATTTCGCGCCACTTGTTATTTACAAAGTCTTTCCAGTCTACGGGCAATCCAGGATTTATGGGGTTAGTGTAGTAGTAATACTCATCCACAAACACCGTGATATTCATTTCGCCTGTTAATAAATTTTGGGTTCGGTTAAAAAATGAGTCTATGTTGTTATCGATGTTCCTATCTTGGATAACCCATCTTTTGTTGAGGCATAACAGTTCAATGAATCTTTTAAGATCCCACACACGGGTTTCTATTACTTTTTTTAATGCGGCTTCGCTGCTGTCGAACATTCCATCAATGTTAAGCCTCTTGTTGCTAGGAATGTGTGTTGGCCAGCGTTGTACATCGTCCTTCATCTCAGACCAAAACCACCAATGTTTAGACCACTTTTGCCATTGGGGTTGGGGTACGTAGAACTTAACCCAATCAACAAGGCGTCGGTACATTTCCCCCTCTGTATTATTCGCTATAAGCTCAGCATAGGAGAATCTTTTATCCCCATAAGGGGTACGCACAATAATAGTTATATCATGGGGGTCTTCGGGAATATCAGTATTACGCATATCTTGCGTAGATATTAAAGGGAAACGTCTGCTATCGTAGTGGCAGTCAAAATCCATCGTTCTCGCTTTGCTTTCTATCACATACCCCTCGGAACTTGGCGTAGTTTCGTCGTATTTACCTCCCCGTTGCATCGCTTCAACAACTAACTCACGTACGCCTAAAATGGTAATGGTGTATTTGTAGTGGGTGTTGCGTTTAATGGTATAGTCGTTTACTTTTTT
>JASBZJ010000156.1 GCA_029983495.1 Porphyromonas sp. | reverse complement strand
AAAGTTACGAAATAGAGGTTGATGTATGTTCTTTTTTTGAGAATGCTTTGCGTGAATCTCTTACTTCGTTAATCAGCTTCGGGTAAGGTTATTCCATCAAAATCGCGCATCAGCATATATTCTTCCCACTCGCGATCCTCTTCTCCTTCAAAGGTTAGGGGTAATTCGGGCATATCGTCAAGAGCCTCGTTTAACCTTTCGAAAAATACATCCACGTTACGAGTGTAAAAAGCTAAATACTTTTTACCCCCTCCGAGGTAATTCCCCGTGAGTATGGCAAGCTTATCCTTTTCCATTATAGGGCGGAGGCGTTCTTCCATATTACCTATAAGCTCGCTATCCTCCTCGTTGGGCATGCCTTTACCATCAGGGGTGTAGGTATAGATTACATCAATCCTAAAGGGAAACTTACCTGATTGGCGAAATTCATCAATACCAATACGACGGGTAATTACTACATCGTTTCCTGCCTCATCGAGGGCTAGTGCGGTTTCCCAGTTATCTTTTAGTACCATGTTGTAATACTTGTTTTTTTTCGGGGTTATGTTTCATTTTAATTTGCCGTTCCACCTTTCGGTTGTATAGGGTAAGTTGTGTGGCATTTATTATGTTTTGCCAAACACTGTATGTTGCTACGGCAACCCCTGCTAGGGGGTTTAAATAAGCCTGTGCCATCCATATAGCTAAGCTTGAGTTTTTTTGACCTAGGCTTTGTCCTAATGTAATGCTCTCCTTTAGTAGTTTATGGCTTAGCCATTTGCCAATAGTAAATTGTAGTAAGCATGCTATTAAGCCCCCAACGCCAAGCCATACCATTGTGGGGATTTCGCTTTTGGGTTCCTTCACCATATAATCCACAACCTTGGCAATAATAACCGCTAATGCTACTACCCACAGCCAAAACGAAACCACGTTATACTGCATTAATTTTTGGTGAGCTTTGGGCCAACGGTAGCGCATTCCCAATGCAATAATTAAGGGTACAACAATAAGAGGCATTACACCACGAAGAATATGCCATACCGACCCCCAAAAACTACCAGCAAGAGGGGCAATTGCACTAAAAAACAGGGGAGCAATAAAGGCTGTTGCCACAGTATTGTACAATACATAACTTGCGGCAAGGGCAATATTGCCACCAAGCATGCCTATAACAACAGGACTGGCACTTGCTGCAGGGCAAAGAAAGCATAGCATTACCCCCTGCGAAACACTTTCGGGTACGAATGGTTTAAGTAGGTAAAACGAACCAATGGCAAGCACAAGCTGTATACCCCCTAATAATAAATGTATGCGGTTGAGCTTTAAATCTTCCACGCGTATTTTTAGAAAGGAGAAAAATAGCATCGCTATTATAAGGAAGGGTATCGAAGGGCTTAACCACGAAAGTGGTTTATAAAAAATAATACCAATCGAAATGGCTATAGGTAAAGCCATATTCCGTAGCTTTACCATAACCTTTTTACCTATGCGACTAATGCTAGGTGAAGTATGTATGATGTTTTTCGTAGTACCTATTACATTAATGGTTTTTACTATTAATACTGCTCGTTGGCAGATGGAAAGGATCCATCCTTTACATCACGAATGTACGTTGATAGTGCCTGTTTTATTTCTGCCCCAATTTGAGCATATAGGCGTAAAAAGCGAGGGTGGAAGCCTTCGTTCATACCAAGCATATCCTGCATAACCAATACTTGCCCATCGGTGTGCATACCAGCCCCAATACCAATTGTGGGAATTTGTAAGCTTTCGGTTACACGTTTACTTAACTGAGCGGGTATTTTTTCAAGAACAACAGCAAAGCATCCCAGCTCCTCAAGTAAACGAGCATCGCTAAGTAGCTTTTCGGCTTCGGCAACCTCCTTAGCACGAACAGTATAGGTACCAAATTTATTTATTGACTGTGGGGTAAGCCCTAAATGCCCCATTACAGGAATGCCCGCAGAAAGTATACGTTCGATTGATTCTTTTACTTCTGCTCCACCTTCGAGCTTTACGGCATCGGCATGGGTGATTTTCATCACTTTTATGGCCGATTCTAATGCAAGCATCGAGTTGCCCTGGTACGAACCAAATGGCAAATCAACTACTACCATGGCGCGTTTTACCGCTTTTACTACCGATTTCCCATGATAAATCATTTGATCTAAGGTTATAGGTAGGGTGGTTACATTACCTGCCATAACATTCGAGGCCGAATCTCCAACAAGAATAACATCCATCCCTGAATCTTCAACAAGGGTTGCCATCGTATAGTCGTATGCCGTTAGCATGGCAATTTTTTCACCACTTTGTTTCATTTCAATGAGCCTCTGTGTGGTTACTTTTCGGGGATCGCTCGGTTTATATGTCGACATAGTTCAGTAAGTACAACGTTACTAAGGTTTGCTTTCTAAAAAAAAAGTTTCGTTTTATAGCATTACCTCTCCTAGTTTTTCCAAGAGGAGAGGTAACTATTTTATTAGTGAAATAAGCTTGGTGTGAAAACTACATACTTGATCCGTATGGTGTTATTCCCACTCTATAGTTGCAGGGGGTTTGCTCGAAATGTCGTACACCACGCGGTTAATCCCCTTTACTTTATTAATTATTTCGTTCGATACTTTAGCTAGGAATTCATAGGGCAAGTGAACCCAATCGGCACTCATGGCGTCAACGCTTCTTACAGCACGTAAAGCTAGTGTATACTCGTAAGTACGTTCATCGCCCATAACACCAACACTCCGTATAGGCAATAATATAGCACCTGCTTGCCAAACCTCGTTGTAGAGGCCATCTTTCCGAAGGTTGCTAATATATATATCGTCGGCTTTTTGCAGTATCTCAACCTTTTCTTTGGTTATTTCGCCGAGGATACGAATTCCCAACCCCGGCCCGGGGAATGGATGACGGTCGATAAGGTGCGAGGGGATACCTAATTGTTTCCCTATACGGCGAACTTCGTCCTTAAATAAAGTTCGCAAGGGCTCAACAAGTTTAAGTTGCATTTTTTCGGGCAACCCACCAACGTTATGGTGGCTTTTTATTACCATGCCGGTAATGTTTAGCGATTCAATAACATCGGGGTAAATTGTTCCTTGCCCCAGCCACTTTACATTACTTATTTTCTTTGCTTCAGCATCGAAGGTTTCAATAAAAAGCTTACCAATAATTTTTCGCTTTTGCTCGGGGTCGGTAACACCTGCTAAAGCATTATAAAATACCATTGAGGCGTCAACAGGAATAATGTTTAGCCCTAAACCGCGGTAGTCCTCAACCACTTGTTTTGCTTCGTTGTAGCGTAATAGCCCATGATCCACAAATATGCAGGTTAACTGGTTGCCAATAGCTTTATGTAGTAGTACGGCAGCAACACTGCTATCAACCCCACCGCTAAGAGCCATTAAAACTTTGTCGTTACCTAGGGTACGCTTTAGTTCGGCAACCGTATTTTCTATATACTTTTCGGCAGTCCATTCCCCTAAAATACCTGTAATTTCGGCAAAGTTTTTTAGCAGTTCTGTTCCTTCTTCACTATGGTAAGCCTCGGGGTGGAATTGTACGCCCCATGTTTGTTCGTTATCGATACGAAAGGCTGCGTGTGTAACAGAGTCGGTCGAAGCTATAATACGGAATGTTGGTGGAACCTCGGTAATTGTATCTCCGTGCGACATCCATACCGTATGTGTGGAACTTAAGTTCTTTAGTAGGGGGTCGTTTTTATCCACTATATTCAAACGAGCTGAACCATACTCGCGCGAGGGCGAAGGTTCTACTTTTCCACCTGCTTGGTTTACTAAGCTTTGCGCTCCATAACATATACCAAGAAGTGGTAGTTTACCCCTAAGTTGAGATAGTTCTACCCGAAAGGCTTTGGGATCGTATACCGAAAAGGGGCTACCTGAAAGGATTATACCCGCAATATCATCGAGCGAATGGGGTAATTTGTTATAGGGTACTATTTCGCAATAGGTATTGAGGTCGCGTAAGCGCCGACCTATAAGTTGAGTGGTTTGGGAACCGAAGTCAACAATCAGTATTTTCTTTTGCATGGTTCTCTTTATTGCAGTTTTCCCTGCTTGTGCAAAGTTACTTAATAATAGCGTAAGAAACCTTATTACATGCGATGAGCATATTCCCTTTACTAATTCAGTTTGCTTTACTGGGTATGCCTATCATTTTATTGAACAGTAAAATTGAGAGTTATAGAGTAAACTCAAATAAAAGTTCCGATGGCTGATGGTTGGTAATGTTATTTTGTTCGACACATGCGGGCGGACACGCAGGTCCGCCCCTACAAATACTCGCCACCGTACAATATCATTATGAACCATGGTACATATCATTATTTTGTTCAGGTTCATTTTTATTTTCGTCCTGATGAAAAGATCAAAACCTCGGAGCGTTTGTTTGAGTTTCGTTGATCTTTTCCCATTTTGTTGTTGACTAAAATGGGAAATCATCAGGTAAACTCAATTACACGTTCTGTTCGTTTATGATTCTATTTGTCCAAAAAAATCCCCCAGAGCTTCATTTTTTGAGGCTCCGGGGGAAGAAGAGTGGCATATACTTTCTCTAAATCCCAACAAATTTACTCTACTATAGCCCCCAATTAG
>JASBZJ010000155.1 GCA_029983495.1 Porphyromonas sp. | reverse complement strand
TCTCTGATACCCGTTTCATCATTATCATACAGAATAACGATGTGAAGGAAACGAAGAGAAAGACTTTCAATGATTCCTCTTGGTATCTGTGCTGTTTCGCTGTTAAAACAGATTGCATTGAAGCCGTGAGCCGTAAGCGATAGTACGTCTTTTTCCCCTCCTGTTATGAAAAGCAGATCTCCTTTTGAGGGGAGTTGATCCATCCCAAAACAATAAACCGAAGGCATTTTGTCTCCATATAGAAATCTCATTTTAGCACAATGTGGACGATAGATTTTGATATACCCATTGCCCACATAGCCAAATATCGGTTCCGTAGGGGTGTCATGGAGTGTGAAAGACTTTCCTTCAGAAGAAGTTCCCTCGTAGCGTTCTATTTGACACACTCGATAGTCGTTCAATACCTCTATTGATATCTCGTAATGAAGCTAATAGTTTAGTGCTCCTCCAGTAAAGAGTTTGGTCTCAAAATGATAGTGCCGATCCTCTTCGTTACTCAGTGGAGTATTTCTATCGGATGCCATTTTAGTCTTTACTTCTTGAGACCTCTGCTGTGTTTGTTTAGCTCTATGATTAAGCTATCAGCTGTTTTGACTGTGTAATCTCAATATGCTCCTCTTTGATGTCGCTCCTTCTGAGATTAAGGTAGTATCCCAACAAATTTACTCTACTATAGCCCCCTTGTGAGAGGGGCTAAACACCTGCTTCTTATTTTTCAAAGGTCTCAGAATAAATTATCCCCCAGCCTAAAAGCAAAGCCTTAGATTGGGGGAGTACAAAATAAATGGAAGATGAAAAAAACTTCTATGTTTCGTTTTTTATGTATTGCTTATTCGCTGTATATATACGCAAAACTAACGCCAACTACGGGAATGCATAACAAGTAATGGGGTACCCGCATGGAAAAGCATCCGCCGTGCCATGGCAGGATTAAAGAACCTTGCAAAAAGGTTCCTTCGGTATGTGTTCACAACAATTAAATCGGTGTGTTCCTTTTCAACAAATTCCTGCAAAGCTTCGTTAAAATCACCATCGCTAAGCCTGGTAAACGAAATGTTACTTGTAGGATAGTGTTGTTTGTGATACTCGGTCATGGCCTGTAATTCCAAATCGCCTAGTTGTTCATCGTCGCTACGCGAAATATTGAAGATTCGAAATGAAGGGGTTAAAGGCGCAAGTAGTTGCATCATTCTATCGAAAAGAACCAAATCTCGTCGGTCGAAGCTCGTTGCAACACTTACGTGTTTGGCTTGCATAAGGTCATCGATAGGTACTTGTTCAGGAACAACTAATACGGGTACACGTGCCGAGTCGATAACTTCAGCAGCTACCGAGCCAATAAGATCGTCGTTGTGATTAGATTTTCCGCGTGGTCCCATAACATTTAGTGGAGGTGGAAGTTCACGGGCAAAACGAAGTATTACTTCTTCGGGGATACCATCCTTCATAATTGTTTCGAATTCTACCTTGGGTAGGGTTCCTTCGTTCATGGAGTGTTCAACCTCGTGTTTCAGTTGCTCCATTTTTTTTGTTGCTTTTTCATACTCGCGCCTAATGTTTAGTTCGCGTCCCGATTGGTAACCTGCAATATCGCCCATAGCAAGGGGTGCAATCGAAAAGAACTGCGAAAAGTAAGCGTGTAGAACTTTTACCTTGAGTCCTCGGCGAGCAGCGAAGTAAAAGCCTAGATTTATAATCTTTTGTGTGTATGGACCAAAATCTACAGGTATTAATACATAGCCCCCGGTATGTTTTTTTGAGTTCTGATACCGATCGATATAGTTAACTTCTTGGTAAATTTCGTCCTTTCCCCAATCGGTTTCTTCAATAATGTCGAGCGCTCGAACTAGATCGGTTTCGTTAATCTTTACGCGAACACCAGCCGATACATTAGGAAGTAATTGGTTTACGTTCGTAAGTTGCACGGGTATACCAGCATTTTCCAACATACTTTTAAGTATCTGGGCTTTTTCAAAGGTATGAATGGCAATAGTTACAAGCTTGCTATTATCGGTTTTTTCTTCTGAGGAATTATTAAAGTCGTTGGCTTTCATGATGCATTTTGTAAAGTGTGAGTTAATTGTTTAGGTAAGGTACAGGGGGGGGAAAATAGCTAATATATGCATTATACCCATCCCCCTTTGTTCCTCTCTCTGGAAGTACTTTCAGTATAAAAATAAACTCGTACAGAGAGAGAAACAAGAGAGTTCCTCACAGAGGGGAGCAAAATAACCCAAAAAACGCCAAGTTTACTCAGCGTTTTCAAGGCTATCAGCCTCTTCAGGACTTAATTCGCCTATAATCTGAAGTGCTTTATCGAGTATAGTGGTATCGGAAAGCTCAACAATTCCACCATCAGGTCCAGGAGCAATGTGAATACCTGCACTATCGCCTGTTTGATAGTTAGTACCACCAAAATAGTTGCGCACAGTGTCTACTTCAATTCCTAGCTCTTCGGCAATACGGTGTGAGGCACCATCGGGCAGACTGTTCTTAATTCTGCGGAGTTCGTTGAAGGTGATTTTCTTTGACATGCTTATTAATATCTTGCTTTATTCCTAATTACCCCTCTCAAAATTTGGGGGATACTTTTCTATTCTCAAAGATAGCTTTTTATTTCTATTTAGGAGCTATATTGTAAAAAGAACCCGATTTTTTTCGGGTTCTTTTATGGAATATATAACAACGTCGGGGTCTTTATTTAGAGTTATAGCGCAACTTGAAGTAGCCAATTTGCTCTTTTGCAAAGGCTTCGAGTTCATTGCGAAAATTAGGGTGAGCAATTCCGATAAGTGCTTTTGCTCGTTCGCACATTGTTTTACCTCGTAGGCGAGCAATTCCATATTCGGTTACAATGTAGTCCACATCATTTCGTCCCGATGATACAAGCCCTCCTTGGGTTATTCGGGGTACAATACGCGAAATTTTACCTCCAGCAGCTGTTGCTGGTAAGGCAATAACCGAAAATCCTCCTTTACTTTTTTTCGTTCCACGCAAAAAATCCACTTGTCCACCCGAACCACTAAATAGTTTTGAACCGATGCTTTCGGCATTTACTTGTCCAAACAGATCCACTTCAATCGCACTATTTATTGCTACAAAGTTATCGATAGCGGCAATGGTATTAGGGTCGTTGGTATAATCAACGGGGTAGAGTTCCACATCGGGGTTACCATCCAAAAACTTATACAGCTCTGGTGTTCCTGTAACAAAGGCAGTTACAACCTTTCCTGGTTGTAGTTTTTTTCGGCTACCGTTAACAACTCCCTTTTTCATTAGGTTCATTACGCCATCGCTAAGCAATTCAGTGTGTACGGCTAGGTCTTTTCTATCCTCAAGGTTGCGGAGTACAGCATCGGGTATAGCACCAATTCCTAACTGAAGGGTAGCACCATCGCCAATAAGCGTTGCTACATTCTCGCCAATCTTAGCTTCAGTTTCGCCAATGGGTGCGGGGGGAACACTTATTATGGGGTAGTTTACTTCTATAATGTGGTTTATTTTCGAAATATGAATAGTATTTTTTCTTCCCCCAACACGTGGCATATTCGGGTTTATTTCGGCAACAATTGTTTTTGCTATTTGGGTTGCTGGTAAAGTATAGTCGCATGATAACCCAAGCGAACAATACCCCTCGCTATCGGGTGGTGCAACTTGAATAACGGCAATATCGGGAATATAGAATCCGTTTGTGAAAAGCGAAGGAACTTCGTGGAAGTGGCAAGGCAAGTAATCTACAATACCTTCGGCGTAAGCCGTACGAGCTTGTTTTTCCATAAAGTTGTTTATTACGCGTACAGCGCCCACCATTTCGGGGGTCATATGCAAAGCTTTTGCGTAATACAATACATGGAATATGTTTACAAAAGGTATTTTGTTGCGTAAGTTGTATAAGGCTTCATTAAAAGCTTGCGGGCAGGTTGCTGCATTACTATATACAATATTGGCACCTTCGAAGAGTACTTTGGTTACTATTTCTTCGGCGGAAGCTATCTTGTTGGAATAAGATTTGTTTTCGTCCATTCTGTACTTTAATATGCTAAGGTTATTATTGTTTAAGGTTCAGAAGTAGGGTCGGGGGTGGCTATGGTTTGTGTTAGCGAAAGATAGTTCTTTAGCGGTGTAGCGTACTGAACCATAATAAGGTTACGTAATTTTTCAGCTTCGGCATTGTTTGTTGGTTGAGCTAATTGTACCCTTTCGTTTACGTATTGCTTAAAGTCATTGCTTTCCTGCAGACTATAGTGCCCAAGGGTTTGCCCCGCTTTGCTATTAGTCAGTAAGTCAAGGGCTATGTAATTACCAGGGTAGAACCGATATCGTCGATGAATTTCGTTATCAACAAGTGTTGCTACTCGGCTGAACCACTCGTTGTTATATATTGTATTCGAAGCTTGTAGTATGGGGTCGGTAGTTTTTTTGATAAGTATTTCGAGTGGTGTTCCGAGGTTGATGTGTACACGCCCTTTATTTCCCATTATACCCTGTGCCATACTATTACGGTCTTCACCAGGTTGTTTTGTATAAGCTTCTCCGTCGGCTTTTGCTAAAAGTTCGCGAGCTTTTAAGTAGTCGCAAGGGTCGTATTCATACGAAATGGTCATGGGGATAATATTTTTCTTTAAGAGGTTT
>JASBZJ010000154.1 GCA_029983495.1 Porphyromonas sp. | reverse complement strand
AAAAGCAACCCTAACCCCACGACTGGGGATAAATATTTTTGAAATCGATTCATGATATCAATCTTTTGTTAGTTATTGGAATTGGGGTTTTTGTATTTCTTGTCGGCAACGATAGTAAAGTACCGTTTAATTTCGGGAGCAGCATCGCTATATACTTCAAATACAGCAGTGTCCTTTAGGGTTTCGGTGTTGTTTTGTCCATATGCATCTGTGTTGGGAATAGCAATATAGAAATCAGCTACAGTTTCTTCCTTCGCTTCATCACCGTTTCGGATACCGAACGGCACATTGTAATCCGATTTTATTTGTTTTACTGTAAACTTGGTGTGACCAGCGAGTGGAGTAGTGAACCTGAAGTGGAACTCATCCGAAAAACTAGAGGTGTAAAATGTATTTGTTAGTCGGTCGTAGTGGCGACTAGGATATTCCATACCGTAATAATCGATGCGGATAATTTGCAATTCGTGGTTAAGAATAATCGAGTTCCAAGGGGTATCTTCAATAGTGAACGTTAGCTTGCTATTGGGTTCCAATGGCTTGTTATCGCCTAAAACTACATTGTAAATAAAGTTACGTTTTACCGCAACAGGGATATAATTGTTCGATGCACGAACAAAAGGAATGTGGTAAACCACTTGTTGACCATTATTAAGTTGCCCTTCGATTATAAGCGTAGTAACTTTATCTTTATCGCCTTCGGTAGAGGGTTGTTGCCCTTCGTAAAGGTAAAAGGCTTTTTTGAGTACGTTACCTTCGTTGCCAGCGATACCTTTGAATGGGTTCGGAACAGTAGCAAACCCTTGGCTTAGGTTAACCTGTTTTGCTGTTTGTGGGGCTTGGTAGGTTTTGTTACCATCAGCATCGGTTGTTGGTGAAACACTAGCTTGATTGTAGGTATTAAGTAAGCTAATCTTAGTAATATTGAGGTTGGGAACGTGGTTCGAAACGTCAATACGGGCTACAACACGGGTAAGATAAACTTTTATGGGGCTAGTGGTACCCATAATGGAAACGATGGTTGAAGTACCTTGTTTGGCAAATCCTGTCATTGGGATAACTTGTTTGCCATCGATGGTTTTTAAAAGGTTTGCCGAAGTAGCCGTGCCGTCGTCGGTAAGTTGTTGAGTCATTAGCAGTGCTTCGAAGTTTGTTAAACTCATACCTACTTGAGCGTTAGCTACTTTATCGTTAGCTACGAACAAAAAGCGATAGTTACCCACTTGGGTATTATCGAACTCCTTGGTGTAAGTGTACGTTCCATCGCCAGTAGAGGCAAGGTCGGCGATATTAATTTCATCAATAGCTTTCAAGGCCGTTCCATCGCCATCGAAAGTGTACATAATCAGTTGCTTTATGTTCCATTCGTCTTGGTCGTGAATAGCAGTAGCCCTGAAGTTGAAGGCTTCGCCTTGTGGAGCCGAAATGGTAAAGGTTAGTTGGGTTACATCACTTTTGTTTGGGTTTTCTTTTGCAGGTTCATTATTGTTCTTACACGCTGTAAATAGCAGCAAGGCCGAAACAATAGCAATACCCAAACGTGCTAAGTTCAATTTTTTCATAGGATTTTTATACTTGGATAATTTAGTTTTATAAGTAGTAGCATTGATGAGAGTTGCGTAAAAACGAATACGCAACCGCATATTCGGAGTTCCCTACCTTGGTATTACCCAGTTGAGGGGTAACCGAAAAAACTTGGAGTGAAATGATTCGTGGAAGTTTTGTTCGGGGTATTAACTCATCACAACACCTCCAGGTTGCCAGTCCTCAACCGAGCCTTCAGCCCAAGGTCGCACGGTAACCGATCCGTTATCATTAATCCTTATCTGTAATCGGTAGATTTGTTCGGCACGACTATCGGGCTTCCATCCCCATTCTTTAAAGGGTTTGCTTAGGTCGAGAGGTTTCGTAATTGCTTCGTTACCATACATTACCCTAAAGGTGGGGATGCGATTGTTCCGGTATCGGAGCGAAATTATTTCGCCATTAAGTCGATGGTCGAACAGGGAAATATTTTTGCTAATGGTTATTGTATTTTCCGCATGGTTGGGAAATATGTGCGTAATGCCTAGCTTGCGGTTTACTTCGATAGCGAGTAAACTATTATTAGGGGCAAGGCTATAACCTTGGGTAAGGTTGCTAAGCTCGATACGGTAATTGCCTGCGTGTGGAGGAACCGATTGCCACGAAATTTCGAAAATGAGGTGGCAGTGTATGTTTGCAAGGTCGCACTCGTAGTGTTGTTCAATAGCGGGGTTATAGGTAAATTCTCGATAGTTCCAAAATAGTTGTTCGCTTTGGTCGAACGAGGTGTTATCGGCTTGCGCATTGAGGGCTAAGTGAAAGTCGTTAAGTTTACTGTGTTGAGGAGTAAGCTTATTAAGGAATGTGGCCAATGGGGTGGCATTCCCCACAGTAATTATCGTATACTTACCCCCCGGTAAATTATTTATACGTAACGTCTGCGGGGATGCCATATTTTGTCTTTCTTCTCGCACAAAATTGCCATGGCTATCGAAAATGAAGTGGCGCATAAGGCTAACCTGCGAGCTGTACTCGTCGTGAGCGAGGCGAACATAGCGGAAGTGCAAGGTTACTTTACCACATTTATTAAGGTCGTCGAAGATTGTTGACCCGCAACAACACGAAGAAACGAGCATAGCTATACCCAGTACCAAAAGGGTATTACAACCAGCAACAGCCTTTATAAATTTCTTTTTCATTGTAATTATTGCAGGTTTCAGCCTACAATTAAATTCTTTATTATTGCCTTTATTAAACTGTGTAAGTAACACACAAAAGTATTCGTGTAAGCACCCCTTTTCTATCGAGCGTTGTGCATTGACCGGTGATGCATTGTATTTACAAAGTAACTTTACCTAACATGGCACCACAACCTAAATGCGAAATGTTAGGTACAAAACAATTCGCTGTGTTAGAACACGCTATTATCTATATTGATAGGTATTTTGGTGAGCTTTTTTTGTAAGGGATTGTACGTTGCCGAGTAATTATAACTTAATTCCCCTATTAGTTACCTGATAAGGTGAGTAATAGAAGCCAATGGCTATAATAATAATAACACCCTCTAATGCATAACCCTATCCATATGAGCACCTAATACCCATACCTACGTGTATATGCAAAGTTTCTGTTCTTCGAAAAATGTATGTTACCCATCGCTCTGTTTAACTAGCAATGGAAGAGAAACTGTTAAGGGTTCGAAAAGAAGAACGCTATCCCCATCGAACACGTATGCAACCCAATCATGTAAAACGATGGAAACCTATTTCACCATGTTGCACAAGTTTAGATTGCAAAAGACAAAAAGTGGGGGGTATACCTTCTCTTTTACGTTGCAAAGGTAGCTATTTATTTCAATAAAAACAATTTCTGTTTGATTGATGAGCGAATAAACTTTGCGATGATATGATAATTGCGTTGAATTTTCAAGTATATTTTCTTCTAATATTTATTTTGAGTGTGTTTTTTTTTTTTTATGCGACTGACGGAGTCATAACGAAATATAACCAAATCATTTTGGTTACTCCTTATTAGCCATCGGTCGGTTTGAACTAAATGAAAAAAATAGGCTTCGTAATGCTCAATTCTATGTATTCATCTGTAATGTACAGTAAAAAAGAACGTACACAGCAATTCAACGAAGATTTACTTCGACCTACAAAAAGGGGGCTCACCGTTAATTGGCGATGAGACCCCTTTTTTACAGGTACATTATTTTTTTTGTTCACGACCAAAATATAAAACGCTCGGAACTTTTGTTCGTGTTTACTTGATCATTTTGAATTTTACTAGGCTGTAAAATTTACTATCATTCTCACCTTTGTTATCCTCAAGGTTTTATTTTATTGCTTTTCGAGTGAAAAGAATATTTCTAATCCTCCAGAAGTTCGTTGTTTAGCTTGTATTGTTCCTCCGTGTAGCAGTACCGCATTTTTTACGATGCTTAATCCTAGTCCACTTCCTCCATCGGCTCGGCTACGGCCTTCGCTAACACGATAAAAACGGTCGAAAAGCTTTTCACGGGCTTTATCGCTAGGTACTCCAGGCCCATTATCAGCAACAATAAAGTACTGGTATTGTTTATCCTCCATGGGCGAATATATTTCAATTTTCGCTCCATTCCCGGCGTATTTAATACTGTTCTCTACGAGGTTTCGGAAGATAGTGTATAGTAGCGATGCGTTACCATAAACTTCTAGTTTGTCGTTTATTTGCGATTCTAAGGTAATTTCAGACTGTTGCAACTGTTGCTCAAGGTCTGTTTTTAATTCTTCTATGATTTTGCCCAAGTTCACTTGTTCCTTTGGGTAAAGTTCAGTGGCTTCCTCTAACTTAGTAAGAGTTGTTATATCGCTTATAAGTTCGCTCAGTCTTAGTAGTTGAGTATAACTGCGTTCAAGAAAGTAGTTTCGGTTTTTTTCGTCAATTTGGGGGTTTTCCAATAGGGTTTCGATATAGCCACGAATCGAAGTTACAGGCGTACGCAATTCGTGAGCAATACTATTAGTCATTTCGTGTTTTAGTCGCCTATTTTCTTCGGCTTGGGTAATATCGCTAAGCACAATTTCGAAGCTATTATCGGGGAATCGTTGGGCTCGCACTTCAATTTTTGCCCCATCCTTGTTTATTTGGTAGCGAAATAGGTTTTGTTGGTTAGTAGCAAGGTATTTGCGTAAAGGAGCAAACTCATCAGCTTTTAATAGTGTGCTATCGAGCATGTAAGTGGGTTCG
>JASBZJ010000153.1 GCA_029983495.1 Porphyromonas sp. | reverse complement strand
GACCGAATTGTTAGCATAAACAGCTGTATTGAGGTCGATTTTATGGGTCAAGTAAATAGTGAAACGATTGGCAGTACTCAGTTTAGTGGTGTTGGCGGACAGGTAGACTACGTAAGAGGGGCTGCGATGTCGAAAGAAGGTATAAGCATAATGGCTATGCCATCAACCGCAAAAAAGGGAACTGTTTCGCGGATTGTGCCTAACCTTGCTGATGGTGCAGCCGTTACAACAAGTCGTAACGATGTAAACTATATTGTTACTGAGTATGGTATTGCATCGCTACGCGGAAAAACCCTACGCGAAAGGGCAAAAGCTCTTATCGAAATTGCTCACCCCAACTTCCGTGCCGAACTTATCGAAGAATACAATAAAAGGTTCCCAAACAACAAACTCTAAAACTTTATGTTAGCGAGGTTTGTAAAAGGATAATGCAACTCGCTTCACATTTTCGAAAACTAACCAGATAAACAACAGTATAGAGCTTTCTTAATTATGCAACTTTTCAAGTTACATACGGTTCTGCACATGGCTAAAGACTTTGCAGAATTCGCAAAAGATTTCAACCTTAATGAAAAGGATCTCGTTATAACAAACGAATTTCTCTACAATCCTTTCATGAAAAACCTAAACCTCCCTTGCCACTTTGTTATGCAGGAAAAGTATGGTTTAGGCGAGCCCAGCGACGAAATGATAAACCAAATACTTCACGACCTTAAGGGCGTTGAGTACAACCGTGTTATTGGTATTGGTGGCGGTACAGTTATCGACATCTCTAAACTTTTTGTTATTAGAGGACTGAAAGAAGATGTTCTTGACGCATTCGATCATAAGATTCCTGTTGAAAAGGACAAAGAGCTTATTATTATACCTACAACTTGTGGAACAGGGAGTGAAGTAACAAACATTTCGATTGCCGAAATTAAAAGTCGCCACACAAAAATGGGGCTTGCAGATGATGCAATTACGCCCGATTATGCGGTATTTGTGCCCGAACTCCTTAAAGGCTTACCCTTTAAGCCATATGCATGTTCGTCGATAGATGCACTTGTTCATGCAGTTGAAAGCTATGTTTCTCCAAAAGCTACCGAGTACACACGCACGTTTAGCCTAAAAGCTATAGATATTATTATTGATGTTTTCAAAAACATCGTTGAAAAAGGAGAAGAGTATCGCCACGAACGCCACGGCGACATGCTTATTGCGGCCAATATGGCTGGTATAGCATTCGGCAATGCTGGTGTAGGTGCGGTTCATGCACTATCATATCCTCTTGGGGGTAACTATCATGTTCCTCATGGTGAATCGAACTATCAGTTGTTTACTGAAGTGTTCAAGAAATACCACGAAAAGAACCCGAACGGCAGTATTAAGGAGGTTGAAAAATACCTTGCAGAACGCCTTGGTTGCGAAATTGCTGAAGTATATCAAAGCCTTGATAGTTTACTTTCAAAGCTCATCCCCTTGAAGAAACTCCGTGAATATGGGATGAAGGACGAAGAAGTACGTGGTTTTGCCGAAAATGTACTTGTAACACAACAACGTCTTCTTAAAAATAATTATGTACCTTTCGATGTTGATGAAATCGAGGCTATTTACCGTAAGCTATACTAATCGATAAAATCGAACGGCAATAACACAACCTTATTTTCTTCTCTGTTGAAGATTATACTTAAAACTTAAAGCCTACAATAAAACAATTAACGTAATGGAAATTAAAGAAATGGTAGCCCTTGCGCGCAAAGCTCAAGCGGAATACCAAGCTACTCACAACCAACAAAGTGTAGACAACATTTGTCGCGCTGCAGCAAAAGTAATTTACGACAATGCCGAAATGCTTGCTCGTGAAGCGGTAGACGAAACAGGAATGGGTGTTTACGAGGACAAGGTTTCGAAGAACAAGGGGAAATCGAAAGGTGTTTGGTATAACCTCCACGACAAAAAGTCGGTTGGCATACTTAACATCGATGAACGTACGGGTATGATTGAAATAGCAAAGCCAATGGGCGTTGTTGGTGCAGTAACCCCTACAACCAACCCTATTGTTACCCCTATGAGTAATATTGTTTTTGCACTTAAAACATGCAATGCCATCATTATTTCTCCGCACCCCCGTTCGAAAAAATGCTCGAAGCATGCAGTAGACCTCATTAAGGAAGCCATTAAGCCTTTCAACGTTCCCGATGGAATGGTTCAAGTTATAGAAGAACCCTCGATTGAAGCTACCCAAGAATTGATGTCGGCTGTTGATGTAGTAGTTGCTACAGGTGGTATGGGTATGGTTAAGAGCGCATACTCTTCGGGAAAACCATCTTACGGTGTTGGTGCTGGTAACGTACAGGTTATTTTTGACTCGGATATCGATTTCGAAGATGCTGCAGAAAAAGTTATCTCCGGCCGTTCGTACGATAATGGAATTATCTGTACAGGAGAACAAAGCGTTATCTACAACAAAAAGGATAAGGAAGAGGTTTTTGCTGCACTAAAGAAGCGCGGTGGATATATCTGCTCGGCAGAAGAAGGCGACAAAATGCGTGCTATACTCTTCCCCAATAATGGTCCTATCAACAAGGATATTGTAGGCCAAAGTGTTCAAACAATAGCTAAAACAGCAGGAATAAACGTTCCTGAAGGTACTCGTGTAATATTTATCGAAGCTAAGGGTGTTGGTGCTGAAGATGTTGTGTGTCGTGAAAAGATGTGCCCCGTAATGTGTTTATTACCTTACGAACACTTCGAAGAAGGCGTTGAAATAGCATGCAAAAACCTTGCGGTTGAAGGTAATGGTCACTCGTGTGCTATTCACTCCAATAACCAAGCTCACATTATTCTAACGGGTTCTCGCGCAACTGTTTCGCGTATCGTTGTAAATGCACCTAGTGCAACAACTGCAGGTGGTCATATTCAAAACGGACTTAACGTAACCAATACTCTTGGTTGTGGCTCGTGGGGGAATAACTCTATTTCGGAAAACTTTACCTACAAGCACCTTATGAACATTTCGCGTATAGCTCCGCTAAACCCCAAAATTAAAGTTCCTAACGATCAGGAAATTTGGAAAATGTAAAAACTTTCCTTTCTTATCATAAGAAATTACTTTTGAAGAGGAGATCCTTTCCCTAGGTCTCCTCTTCTTATTTCCGTTTAATAGTTTATTAATTGTTGAAAAGATTTGTGTTTAAAGTATGCTTCTTCAAGGGTTGTTAGCTATAGGCTTTCGAAGAAATACACGGTAAAAACACTTTAAGAAATTACGAGGGAGCAAACGTGGAACTGTGCGAACAAGTACATTCCGAACAAACTCCCACCTATTAATAAAGCCCATTTTCAGGAATTCCTTTTGCAATTGAATCTCGCTTTTATTATAAGCACTACCCTTTCGACGGCCATAAGTTTCAGTGTCCATTCGAAAGCAAAGAAGCGAATCGGGTAAAGCATGAAATTTTGCCCCATTCATTATCATTCGCACCCACAAGTAATAGTCCTCAAACAAATAGAAATGCTGGTATCCTCCTGCCGCTAATACTGCTTTTTTTCTAAAAACCACACTAGGATGATTAACAGGCGTTCGTAATTTTGCATACCGAACAAGTTCATCATGCTCGGTTGGCAATACTCGCCTATAACAAGTATTAGTTTTATCGTTAGTAAACTCGTCAATAGCACAACTTAAAACATCTACATCCGTATTAATCGTCATAAATCGGATTTGCTTTTCAAAACGAGTTGGTAGCGAAAAGTCATCGGCATCCATTCTTGCAACTAGGTCAAACGAACATAACGCCAAACCTTTGTTAAGAGCTTTACCTAAACCGCCATTCTTTTCTATTCTAAAAACTCGCAGTCGTTCGCAGTATTCGCTTTGGAATGTAGCTATAACTCTATCGAGTTCTTCAGTTAGCGGACCATCGCATATGAGAACAACTTCCGAAGGAATAAGGGTTTGATGAAATATACTATAAAGACTTTGGGAAAAATCTTCAGGTTTTTCACGGTAGTATACCGACATGAGAACACTAAAATCCTCAAGTTTTAATTGTGAAGCTGTGCTACTAATAATTGGGGTACTCATTATTTCTTCTCAAAAAACAGCCAAAACAATCTCATGTTAAACTCCCGAATCGGGCTTTTATTTTGCGAGCTATACGCATCAGCATAAATCCCAACCACGAGGTAGATGGGGTTACTACTAGTTTATAGAGGAAAAATTTCACTTGATTCGATACGTTGTTAGGTATATCGGCATATCGAACTCTAGTAGGAATAGAGCGAATTAGGGATGCGTAACGAAAAGGTAGCTTTGTTAGCACTAACACGGTTCGAACAACAAAGGCATTAAAAGCCTGCGCTAAAACAGCATCGCTTGCAAGGGGTAAGTCGCATTCAAAATCGCTTATTATGCCACTCATTACTTCTACTTGCTCTGGTTTTATGTGGGCTGTATACTGTTGTTTACTATGGTGTTGGTAATGAACAGTAACTTTAGGATAATAACTAATTTGCGAAGCGTGATAAATTAGAGGAATGGTAATGGCAAGATCCTCCCATAAGTTTCGCCCAGGTTTAAACAGATGGGCAAATCTTAAAAGATAATCGCGCAAGAATAGCTTATTCCAAACGTACGAAGTTTCAGTACCTTCGAGCATTTGGTAAGCTATTTTAGTTGGTTCTTCCTGCTCTTTAACATTAACATCCTTAGTAATTCCACGGTAAGGATATTCATGGCAAAAATTGGCTATTACAACCTGACTTTTGTTTTGCTCAGCAATAGCAACCCATTCTCGTACTATTCGAGGGTTATCCCAATAATCATCACTATC
>JASBZJ010000152.1 GCA_029983495.1 Porphyromonas sp. | reverse complement strand
GCCTTTCGGTTACCGTTACTAACGACCAACATGGTCGCCCAATAGGGAGTTACAGCTTCGGGTCGAACGACGACGGACTTTATACGCCAACTCGCATTAAAAACCTCGCTGAAGGTTCTCTTTTCGTTCCTCTTATTGCTCGGGGAATTCCACAAAGCTTAATGTGGCGGTATGAGGAACTTTCGAAACATGGTTATATTGAAGGAGCCTCCACTCCCGAGAGAGGTGTTTTTGCCTTCAATGCAGGTTCGGATGTTATAACAATGGTTAAGTACTGGTTTGATGTAAAGACACAAACAAAACTCGAAGAATGTGGAATTATTTTTAACAAACAAAATACACCAACGCAACAACAAGTTGAACAATACCTTACAAAACTCGGCTTTGAAAAAACCACATTAGGGGTTCAAGGAACAAAAACCATAGTTTTCTACAACCGACAAATGAAATCTGTTGCGCAATTTGAGTTGGAAGACCTAAAAAAGAAAGAGGACTTTGCTCCCTACCTACAGTTTTACTACAACGACCTAACAGAAAAATTACCTAAGGAAAAAGTAGATATCTTTCTTCCCATACTTGAATTCAATAAAAAGCCTCTGGCTGAGATACTCGAAGAGTATAAAAAACAATCCTACTACAAAAGTTTTACTGAAGTAAAAGGCATTGGCTATATGATTTCGACATCTTCTCCCGATTTCGATAGGATTCTCCTATCATCGAAAGATGGTACCCCTAACAGTAAATACGACTGTTGCTTTCTTCTCGCCAAGGACGACCGTGTAATAAACTCGCCAGCTATTCCTAAGTTTCTATTAGCAAATGGATTTGTAGAACGTAAAGGACCTGCACTGCCTACATTCGATAATAAAACACTCAAAGTGTCGTCGCAGATTGACGTATTGGGTGTTTCTGAAATGTTGTGTGTATCCTTTGAAGCTCTCGAAAATTAAGGAAGAGCTTATGGATAAGTAAGTTTAATTCTACTACTTAAAACCCATAATCATATTCAGGGGTGTGTTCTATGTGTGTTTTGCAAACAAAAACCATTGACACACCCCCAGTCTATATTCACTACTAAACGAAGAGTTCTTTTTGAAAAGAGATCTTCTAGATACAGAAATTCCCCTACCAAGTCTCAATATGGGGTAAATGTGCTTACCTTTGGATTCACAAAGAATAGTTATAACCAACTAACTCCATTACCATGGATACCCATCACCCCGAAAATGACCCTAATTATAAAGGACTCCAGGTAAACAAAGGTGTAGATGCACCCCCAATAACAAACCCATATTTTAAGCCTCGTAAGCAACGGAAACCTACAACAGGCGAACTTATTGAGGGTATTTTAGCAGGTAATATTACACGCTTAAGCCAAGCCGTAACATTAATAGAGAGTACGTTAGCAAGTGATCGTGAAAAAGCACAAACAATAATCGATGCTTGCTTGCCACATGCTGGACGCTCGATGCGCATTGGCATTACAGGCGTACCAGGCTCAGGGAAAAGTACCAGTATTGATACCTTTGGAATGCACATAATAAAACAAGGTAGAAAACTTGCTGTACTTGCTATCGACCCCACAAGCGAAGTATCGAAAGGGAGCATATTAGGCGATAAAACACGTATGGAGCAACTAAGTCGCCAAAACAATGCTTTTATTCGTCCAAGCCCCGCAGGCGATTCGTTAGGAGGTGTTGCTCGCAAAACACGCGAAACTATAATCCTTTGCGAAGCCGCAGGCTTCGATACTATTTTTGTTGAAACAGTTGGTGTAGGTCAAAGCGAAACTGTAGTTCATTCAATGGTCGACTTCTTTCTTCTTATACAACTTGCTGGTGGTGGCGATGAGTTGCAAGGTATAAAACGCGGAATAATGGAGATGGCCGATGGCATAGTAATAAACAAGGCCGATGGCGATAATATCGATAAAGCAAAGCTAGCTGCACAGCATTATAGGAACGCACTACAGTTATTCCCCACAACTGAATCAGGCTGGCAACCCAAAGTACTAACCTACTCGGGGTATTACGGAATTGGAATAAAAGAGATTTTCGATATGATTGACCAATACCGCATACACACAATACACACAGGCTATTTCGACCTCAAACGGCAACGACAAACAAAATGGTGGCTCTACGAAGCCATTAACGAAGCTCTTCAACGGTCGTTTTATGAAAACTCATGTGTTATGGAACTATCGCACCAAATCGAGTATGCAGTACTCAATGATGGAATAACCCCTTTTGTGGGAGCTCATAAGCTTTTAGATGCCTACTTTGCAAATATTGCCCAGAACAAAAACGAAGGTTCTACCACAATTTAACGTAGGAGGTTTTTAAGGGGTGTACCTAATAATGTGTAATAACACCGATCCGAGATTTTATTCGGGTAGATATATCTCCTTGTACAGAACTCTACACAAAGTTCCTTTTATTTGTATTACCTTTGAGTAGGGAAAAAGCGACTTGAGAATGGATGCGTTTTGCTCCCAGTTTGCGAATTACCCTTATTTGCTTGTTATTGTTAAACGCACAAACAATAAAAAAACCGAATGGATATGGAAAAATCCAAGTTTGAAATACTGTACGACGATGCTGAAGCCATTGCTTTTATACGCAAACGCGCTGATGAGCTTTGTGGTGAAGACTTCCTTTCGAACCTGAGCGATGATGATATTCTTCTTCTTCTTGACATCGAAGACGAGTATTACGACAGGGAAGGTTTATATGAAAATCTGGATGAACCCATCGACCTCAACGCCTTGTTCAAATACATCGAGCAACAAATTGCAAAAGAGAAAAATGTTGATATCAATATTGAACAAATTAAGGCTGTAGTATACTACGACCAGGACTACGTTGATCACCTTGCAGAACAAAAACCTTTATAAATAGATCTATGCCGAAACGTAAACTTCGTAAATTCGGCGAGCTACGAGAAATGGACTTCGTGCTCGAGTACCCATATCCAGTACTTGAACGCGAAGGTTTTCCTCTCAAAGGGCAATGGAGCCCTGATTTTTTTAGTAACGAACACCCCTTAACCATTGAACTAGGCTGTGGAGGTGGCGAGTATACCGTAGCATTAGCACAGCGCAATAAGGGAACAAATTTTATAGGCATTGACCGCAAAGGAGCACGCATTTGGAGTGGCGCAAAACAGGTTATTGCAAGTAAACTAACTAATGTTGCCTTTTTACGAACCGATATTAACCTCATAACCTCATTTTTTGCAGAAGAGGAAGTCCATGATATATGGATTACTTTCCCCGATCCGATGATGCAGAAACGTCGTCGGAGGCTAATTTCTTCATACTATCTATCAAAGTATGCTCAGTTTTTAGCGCACGATGGAATAATTCGTTTAAAAACAGATAGCCCATTTCTTTACCAATATACGCTGGATCTCCTTAGGGTAAATGCTATCACACCATTGTACTACACAAATAACCTTTACAATAGTAGAGATGAGATAATGCAGGCAGCGATACCGGAAGTTCGAACAAAGTACGAAAAACAGTGGATTGCACGAGGAATGGATATAAAGTTCATTGCCTTTAAGCTTAATGGAAAAACCACTTTTGTAGAACCCGAAACCGAACCTCCTCACGACAATTACCATAGCCTATGTTTGGGGAGCCAGGCGTACCAACAAATAATTGCTGAGCGTGAAGGGAAAATATTTCCCCAGAGAATCGAAGAAAAAGAGTAGCACGCTAGGAACACGTTTAAGATATGACGAGTATTACCAAAGAACAGATTATTGAAGCCTTACGCCACGTAAGGTACCCTGGTACCCGCGAGGACTTGGTAACTAGTGGCATGCTTCAAGACGACATAATGATTGATGGGAAGAAGGTATCGTTTTCGATATGCTTTCCCAAAGAAAGAGATCCCTTTAGCGCATCAGTTGTAAAAGCAGCTGAAAGTAGCATATTAAACTATATAAGCGAGGATATTGATATAAAAGGCAATATTACCTCAATTTTCCCTTCTCCTCAACCTAAAAAGAACGAAGCATACCTCGGAGAGGTAAAAAATATTGTTGCTATATTCTCTGGAAAGGGGGGAGTTGGTAAAAGCACTGTTACAGCAAACTTAGCCGTTGCTCTTTCACTAAAAGGCTATAAAGTGGGGGTACTTGATGCCGATATACATGGTCCATCGATGCCAAAGATGTTCGGTGTTGAAGATGCTCAACCCTTTGCTGAACATATCGAAGGAAAAGGCGATGCAATTGCACCAATTATTGCTTATAACGGAATTAAAATACTCTCAATTGGTTTTTTCGTTGATGCAAACAAAGCCTTAATATGGCGAGGGTCAATGGCAAGCAATGCCTTAACACAACTACTGACCGAAAGCAATTGGGGTGAACTAGACTATTTACTTATCGACATGCCTCCTGGAACAAGCGACATCCATTTAACTCTTGTTCAAACTGTTGGTCTTACAGGTGCAATTATTGTAACCACTCCTCAACAAGTTGCGCTAATCGATGCACGCCGAGGCATTGATATGTTCACAACCGATAAAGTTGAAGTACCTGTATTAGGACTTATTGAAAATATGGCTTGGTTTACACCCGCCGAATTACCCAATAACCGATACTACTTGTTTGGACGCGAAGGAGGGAAAAAACTTGCTGAGGAATTAAGTATTCCCCTATTAGCACAAATTCCCATTGTACAATCGGTATGCGATGCAGGCGACTCGGGCTTGCCTGTTGCTGCTCATACGGGAACCATGTTAGCTACATACTTCGAAAATTTAGCCAACAATGTAGTTATGCAAGTTAACAAGAGGAATAAC
>JASBZJ010000151.1 GCA_029983495.1 Porphyromonas sp. | reverse complement strand
CAAATAAGTAGGTTACAAATGCCAACCATAATACGTGGTTAGCCCAAATGTTTCGTAGGAAAAGGTGTAGTACAAAAAAAAGTATTGTAGCAACGAGCATACTTATCAAAAGCCCTCGCGAATATGTTGCTCCCACAAATATGCCATCCCAAAGAAACGCAGCAAAGCCAGCTATAGGCACAAGGGCTATCCAATAGCGATATTCCAACGCAACATTAACAATACTAGGGTTATTACTAAGTAAACTAAGAATATTGGATGGGATAACTAAATAGAGTAACGAAAAAAGAACGGCTAATACCCCGCCTATAATAAACAGCTCTTTTATTAGTAGATGTAGTTTTTTGTTTGACTTCATGCCGATATACCTACCTGTAAGTGCTTCTCCCGCATATGCAAAACCATCGGTAAAATAGCTAAACAAGGTAAACAGCTGCAATAAAAGTGTGTTCCCTGCAACTACAAGCTCGCCACTACTAACCGAAGCGTAAGTAAAATATAGTGTTACAGCACTTATCATTGCACTTCTAAAAAACACATCCCTACCCATATATATAAACTGAGCTAAGCGATACTTCGAGAAGGCATCGCTTATACGAGCAAATTGAATAATCCTATGGTATTTGGTTACGGCAATAACAAGTAATAATAATACCCCAACCCATTGTGCAACCAAGGTTCCAATAGCTAAACCTTCAACACCTAAGCCCTTATAAGCTACTAAAATTGAACTTAAAGCAATATTTACCACGTTAATAGTAATGGCAGCAACCATTGGTGCTCGCGAGTTTTGCATTCCAATAAACCACCCATTTAGTACATACAGTAACATAGCTGCTGGGGCTACGTACAGCACCCAATTTAGGTAATTACTTGCTTGCAAGGCAATATTGCCTTCGTGTTGAGCCATAAACTGGGCAAAAAGTACTACTAATGGCTTTGAAAAAGTAAGTGCTATACCGATAGGTAGTGCAAAGGCGATACCACGAACTAGGAAGAGGTTTATTTCCCTCACATTTTGTTTGCCAAAGGCTTGTGCAACAAAGCCTGTAGTTCCCATTCTTAAAAAATTAAACAGCCAAAACAGGGTGTTCATTGCACCTGATGCAATAGCTACAGCACCAATTGCCGATGTATTAGGTATATGCCCTGCCAAACCAACATCTACTAGGGAAAGTAGAGGAATAGTAATGTTCGAAACTATATTTGGTAAAGCAAGGTGCCGAATATTCCGCCGTATTGTTCGTCGCTCGTTATTATTGCTTGTGCTATTATTTTTCATCTTTTACACTAAGCCATTCAATAACTTCTTTTACGGCAAGCAACCAGTGCCAAGGCTCATATGCGTAACGCTCTTTTAGTAGGTCGAGGTTCAACTTCGAGTATTTTGGGCGAATAGCTACTGTAGGGTACTTATTGCTATTAATGGCTTTTACTACACCTTTTTGACCTGCAAATAGGTTTATTGCACAAGCAAAATCGTACCACGAAGCTATACCCTGGTTACTTAAATGTAATAGTGTAGTGCGGAAGAGATGTTCTTTAGTAAATAGGTTTACTGCATGAATAATGAACCTACAAAGTTGAATTGCCGAAGTAGGGCAACCCAGCTGATCATTTACTACCTGCAAGGGATGGGAATTTTTTATTTTCTCATAAATCGTTAGCAAAAAATTATTTCCAAATGGCGAAAATAGCCATGAAGTGCGAATTACAAGCGCACGTTGCTGAATCGCTAAAGGGTGTAGCATATTTTCGCCAGCTAACTTAGTTTTACCATAAACCGATAGTGGGTTAGTTATATCGGTTTCGTTATAGGCGTTTGTTGTGTTTCCGTCGAAAACAAAATCGGAGCTAAGGTGTATTATACCAAGCTTATGCTTTAAAGCAAAGTTAGTTAAGTTACTTACACCAATGGCATTTATTGTTGTGGCTAAGGTTTCGTTTTGTTCAGCACCGTTTACATCGGTATAAGCGGCAAGGTTTATAATTAGGGCTTCGTTATAATCGAGGAACCTGCATAGAATAGGTAGAATTGCTTTTTCGATACTTTGAGGTGAAGTAATATCGAGTTGCTGGTGCGAGAAGAAAAACCATGACTGGCATTGCGAGGCAAAAAAGGCTTTAAATGTAAGTGCCGTTTGGCTATTTGCCCCCGTAACAAATATTAGGTTAGTCATAGCAAATCCTCGTTGTTTTCGGCTTTTATTGTTTGAGCTATTTTCTTTTTCATCATCAATTCTCCTAATGCGTTTAGCAAATTCGAAATCTTAATTAGCTCGTTTGCTGAAGCATCTGAAATCTTATTTCCTTGCAATTCGCTTACGGTGTATAAGAATACCACCATTTGTAAGCACGCTACTTCGGAAAGTTTTTCGCTACCAGGGAATCGTTTCCGAATTTCAACCAAGCCTGGCAAAACTTCGTAATAAAGTCCTTTATAAAATGGGTTTCCCTTAGCTTCATTCGTAAATTCAAGATGTGCTTCTTCCATACTTTTAAGTACGTCTTTTCCCAATTGCGAACGAGGAAAAGCTTCCTCAGCGTGGCTTGCTTGTAGTTCGTTATATAGCTCTTCAAAAAACTTGGTGTACAGTTGTTCCTCTTTTTCGGTAGGGTTTCCATGCATAATCCTCCGTGCTAGTAGCGAAAAGTTTGGCTTTTCGTTTTGTTTGTTTAGCAGCATTAGTATATACTGTTCGGCAATCGCAAGTTCAAGCAAAAATGCCGAAGGATTTTGTTCAATTAGTGTTTTAAAATGTGAGGGTATAGTCATGATAAATGTTCGAGTGAAGAAGAATTACGGATGAATGCACGTGTAGGCAACCACGAAGCTAAAAAGCAAAGTACAATAACCATTCCTAAAAGGGGAATTAAATCGAGCATATGGAACGATACTGGATAAGGAACAGAACCTGAGGCAGAGCCAAAGGTTAAAAAGCTTGTGCTTTTTTGTATCATACACACAACAATACCCAAAATAACGCCTCCAAAGGCTCCTAGTAGCGATGCTCCGAAACTTTGCCAAATGAACAATTGGCGTATATATGTGCGGTGTAAACCAATTGCCGAAAATAAATACTTATCGCGTTGCTTTTCAATTATGAGTAGCGATGTAGAACAAATAACATTAAAGGCCGCTAGTGCCATTATAAAAACTAGTATGCAATAGGTAAACCACTTTTCCATAGCAATAAGTTTAGTTACCTCGGGTTGTTGTGCTTGCTTATCGAGTACCTTATAATGCGGACTTAACAAATCATTCAGCTGCTTAGCCGTACTGCGAACAGCTTTAGGGGAATTGTTATGTAGACTAAGTGCCAAAAAAGATGCACTGTGTAGTGGCAACTCTAATAGATTCGATAACGTATCGATAGAAAGAAAAAGGGCATGGTTATACCTATCGGTATTGGTTCGGATAACACCTGAAGGTGTTAGTTGTGTGTTATTTAAAGATGATAAGGGCAGTAAAGGATTTATTTTGGTGGTTCGCCTTGGTAATATAAGTGTAACGGCTTCGTTCTCGCTTGGCATCGCAAGCGAAAGGTACAACTCTAAGCCCATAACCATGCGATTACCTGCTGTAGAAAAATTGCCCCAATAGAGGCTTTGCGAAAAACTCTTTCCACTATAGAATGCCGATGTTACACCATAAAGTTTAGCTGGATTGAACGAACTACCTATAACAGCCATACCTTCGCCATAAAGAACGGGGGTATATGAAGCGATATTCTTGTTGTTAAGAGCTTGTTTTATAAGGTCGTCGCTAAAAGTAGAGTAACCCCCTTTAGAGGGTGCTATAACTAGCTCCGAATCGAAGGGAGATGAATCGTTTATTAATAGGTTACCGAACCCATTAAAAACCGAAAGAATTATAACCGAAGCAGCAACTATAATGGTAATGGCTATAGTTGCAATAATGGTAACTAGGTGAACTGCCCGAACCCGCCCATGCGAAAACAAATAACGCAGGGAAACAAAGCGAATAAACCCATTCACTGCCCGTTGTAAGTTTATATGCTAAATGGTGCTATTATTTACTAGTTTTTTTCCCTAATAGTTCATCGATATGGTCGATATAATCGAGGCTATCATCAAGGAAGAAAATCAAATCGGGAATAACCCTGAGTTGGCTGGCAAGCCTTCTGCCAAGGTCGCCTCGAATAACCGATTTTTTCTGCTTTATTTCGTTAAGTATTTCCTCGCTTTTATTTGAAGGGAAAATACTAAGGTAAACTTTACATTGCGAAAGATCTGGTGTGGGGCGAACATTGGTTACACTAATTATAACACCCCTTGCATTAGCTTGTGTATTTTCGCGGAAAAGTTCGGCAAGTTCCTTTTGTACTAATCGGGCAATTTTGCTTAAGCGTCGTTCTTGCATAGTTATTTATTCTAGTTCAAATGAAAGTGTTCTGCTTCCATTTTTGTTTTCATTTATATCTACTTTAAGTGTGTTTTCAGGTAATATGGGTTCAACTACTTCGGGCCATTCGATAAAGCATTTATAGCTTGATGAAAAGTAATCATCGAACCCTAGGTTTATAGCTTCGTCAACTTTGTTCAATCTATAGCAATCGATATGGTAAACTATTTCACCATTGGGTAACGAGTACCTGTTAGCAATAGCAAAGGTTGGGCTATTTACAATTTCAGTTATACCCAATGCATGGCAAAGGGCAGTAATAAAGGTCGTTTTACCCGTGCCCATAGGAGCATAAAATGCTATTGTGTGGTACTTTTTTGTAAGGATTAGGAACTCGGAGGCAACATGCTCGAGGTCGCTAAGGTTGTTTATGGTTAGGGTAGTGGTTGCCATTAC
>JASBZJ010000150.1 GCA_029983495.1 Porphyromonas sp. | reverse complement strand
CCTACTTATTTGCCCGAGGAGGGGTACAATGGATGCTTTGGAAAAGGCAATTTATTAGAGTAGTTGGTAGAACATAGTGTAAGGGGTTCCTTTTACTGTGTTTTTTAGGAATACAAACAGATGTGTTTTGTTGGAAGGGAAACTCGTTCAGCAATATAAAAAAAGGAAGGTTCGAGACAGCAATTTCAGAAGAAAACGCCATCTCGAACCAGTAGAAAAAACTACCGTGTAATAATCGGTAAAGATAGAGATAGACAACAGAACATTATATTTCCATCAATACCAATAAAGCAGTCTCTTCTAAGAAAACCTTTCATACGTTGCTATTAAGTGATCTTCATCGTGTACAAAGCATGCAACACAACCCATGTAAAACAAATTACACATGCAACGGAGGTAATTGGTCATAACCACGGTAATGTATTGCAATCTACCACAAAGTAAATAACTTATGTAGCACGTATACCGTTACAAAGAAAGGAAAAAAAACCGACATAGAATAACCTTATCCCCTAAAATAGATCCATAAAACTAAACTTCTTAACCCTATAAAGTGTTTATATATTGCAATGTAAGCTATAAACACATTGTTTGGGAGTATTAGCGATGATAGTCTAAATAGTTATTTGAATGAACGAATAATTGCACATTCATGAAAAACAAATTTCCTTTATCGGAAGAACTCGAATTTCTTTCAGAGTACGCCTGCTATCTTTTGGGTTGCGGTGTACATACCTCACGTGTTTTTAGGAATACCCATCGCATTGGCGAGGCACTGGGGGTTGAAGTAAAGCTACACACCTTTCAAAAGAATATGACCGTTTCGATACGCGATAACGAAACTCGCGAGTTTATGACCAACATTGTTAGCATTCCACCGCTACCCATTAGTTTTACTAGGAACGTTGAAATGAGTGCTTTAAGCTGGGAAGCTATCGATTATAACCTTTCGCTAGACGAAATTCGCCATCGGTTCGAAAAACTAAAGCGAAAAAAACTCATTTCCCGTTGGTTTGTGCTTGTGGCAGTTTCATTTGCAAACCTCAGCTTTTGTAGAATATTTGGGGGTGATTGGATCGCAGCACTAGTGGTTTTAGGAGCAACATTCGTAGGCTTCTACCTGCGACAAATACTAACAAAACAACACGTCAATCACTTCTTTGTTTTCTTTGTTTCTGCTTTTGTAGATTCGCTTATTGCAACATTAGCCATCCCTCTTAAATCCAATACAGCCGATATAGCCATAGCTACGAGTCCACTTTTCTTAATTCCAGGTGTACCCCTAATTAATGGAGTAATAGATATTATCGAAGGCTATGTGTTGATAGGAATAAGCAGGCTTGTAAATGCATTTTTGTTAATAGTATGCCTTTCGATAGGCATGGCTTGTACACTAATGATTGTAAATGATTCGTTGCTATGATTATTTGGGCAATAATAAAAGATGGATTGTTTGCAGCTATTGCGGCTGTTGGTTTTGGAGCCATTTCAGATCCCCCAAAACGAACACTTGGAGGAATAGCTTTGCTAGGAGCTATTGGACACGCAATTCGGTTTATTCTTATGAACATTTTGGAGTTCGATATTGCCTCTGCTTCGTTTGTAGGAGCCTTTTCAATAGGCATGATTAGCTATTGGCTGGGTAAAAAGCTTCGTTGCCCCATGACCACCTTGTACATACCAGCGTTGCTACCAATGGTTCCTGGTATTTATGCCTACCGCTCGGTACATGCGCTTATTATGTTTATGCAATCAATGGCTCATGCTACAACTTGTTCCAACCAAGCTACAGATTATATGCATCAGTTTCTCTTTAACGCCACTGTAGCAAGCTTGGTAATTGCATTGTTAGCTGTAGGAGCAACCGCACCAATGATGATTATTGGAGAAAAAGCCTTTGCACTTACTCGCCGAAAGAACCATACGACAATGCACAAGTGCAAAAATAAGCCCTAACATCAAACAACTCAAACAACCCAATTCTCTTACTTGTAAACCAAATGTTGTATTGGGTATTGTTATGCATGTTCAAGTTAATACCGAACCAAATACATTTACTATTTGCCCCTCTGAAAATACCTCAGTGTAGGTTTATCCCCATGAATTGTTACAGTAAATACCTATTATTAGGTAAATCAATACCCCTATATACAACATATTGCTATTGCCTACTTTTTGTAGAATCAGTTACATTGCCAAAGTAACTTTAGTACTTAAAACAAATAGATTAAAAAGAACAATGAGCAAAATTGGTATTTTCTTCGGTTCCTCGTCAGGTACCACGGAAGAAATCGCCTCGAAAATCGCTTCACGTTTAGGTGTTGCCACTGGCGATGTTCATAATGTAGCTGATGCTGATGCAGCAGAACTTGCTAACTACGATGTATTACTCCTTGGTAGTTCTACTTGGGGGATGGGCGATCTTCAGGACGACTGGGAAAGCTTTCTTCCTAACGCTAAAGAACAAAACCTTGCTGGTAAAAAAGTTGCATTATTTGGTTGTGGCGATTCTTCGTCGTACAGCGATACATTCTGTGATGCCCTTGCTACAATAAAAGAAGAACTCAGCTCTACTGGTTGCAGTTTTATTGGAACGATACCCGCAGAGGGTTATAACTTCGATGAATCGCGTTGCCAAGAAGGCGACCAACTTATTGGTGTTCTGCTTGATGAAGTTAACGAATCGGGCGAAAGCGACGAACGTATTGATATCTGGGTTGATGCCGTAAAGAAAGCTATCTAAGAAGGCGGTTATCAAAAACTTAGAATAATAAACTATAGAGAAGCTAGGGAAGCACTTTTGTTAGCGAATTAAATTGCTTCTTCTAGCTTCTTTATTGTAGGTAGGTTTCACGCTGTACCCTAATGAGCCTATGTTTTGTTTTATCGCATACTTTAAGCAAACGTTTATATGATAAGGAATTATATATTGGGTAATGCTATCGAGGGAGATATGAAAGTGTTTTACCATCTCGTTTATGAGTATGAAAAGGGCGTACGTAATTTTGTACTCTATACTATGGAAAAGCAACTTATTCCCCTAGCAATTCGCAAACTCAATAACCATGGCATACAATACTTTGTTCGCGAAATCGAAGGTAGCCCATCTGCAAATTTATTCTTTGGTCAGCAACAATGCGTTAAGGCGATGCAGAGTATTTTGCGAAATAAGTCCATCGACGACTTAAGCCCCGAGGAAGATTTTATTTTAGGATCCATATTAGGGTACGACTTATGTAGGCAATGCGAACGGTATTGCAACCGAAAAACAGCAAACGAGCAACTTAAACTTCGAAGCGTTGAAACAAGTTTAGCCTAAACATACCGAGCAATAGTATAAACCATTACTATTGCTCTATTTTTTTACGCTACTCTATTTAGCTGGGAAAAATACTATCTTTGCCAAAGTTAAGTTCGTAAAGGGGCGTTTACTACGCAACACTAGCGACCAACGAGCTATAACAATAGAAGAGTAGTAAAAATAATAAAGTAGAACAATAAAACTATTAGAAGAAATAAAACAATGAGTAAGATTGGAATTTTCTTTGGTTCGACCTCGGGAAACACCGAGGAACTTGCCCAACAAGTGGCTAAGGCGTTTGATATTGATAATGCCAATGTTCATAACGTTGATTCAGTCGAAGCTACGGAAGCTCAAAACTACGATGTTCTTTTACTCGGTAGCTCCACTTGGGGAGTTGGCGATTTGCAGGACGATTGGGAAGACTTTTTACCTAAGCTTGCTAAGGAAGATTTAAATGGCAAAAAGGTTGCATTCTTTGGCTGTGGAGATTCCTTCGGTCATAGCGATACTTTTTGCAATAGCCTAGCGAAAATTAAGGAAGGTCTTGCAGATAGTGGTGCAACATTTATCGGTGCTATTTCGAAAGAAGGTTATAGCTACGACGAGACCGAGTGCGAAGAAGGCGACAACGTTATTGGGTTACTAACCGACATTGATAACGAAGAGGACAAAACTCCCGAACGTTTAGAAAAATGGGTTACTTCGGTTAAAGCTTCACTCTAAACACACTAACAACCCATTACAAGATCAAGTAGGAGGTAAATGCTAATCGCAAAAGGCACTTGCCTCCTATTTTCGCATTTACCGACCTCTCACACTACCGTGTACGTGCCGTTCAGCATACGGTGGTTTCTGATTTTGAATTCCACTTGAGGCACGAATCCAGCAAGTTTATATAGCCTGTAATTCTGGGTTTCGCATTCATTATTGCTCGAGTCAGAACATAGCTACCAACAATACGCCAATCCCTCTTAACGTGTGTTCCTCCACATGTAAGCGTAGTATTTATCTATCCCGCATTTAGAAACGATACCTTTGAAAAATAAGGAGCAGGTGTTCAGCCCCTAATTATAGCGACTGAACACCTGCTCCTTATTTTCAAAGGTATCTTTCTTTTTAGAGAGAATTTTTCGCAAAAAAAAAAGAGTAACTGCTCGTGTTTAAACAAACACAAGCAACGTTACTCTACGCTTGGCACCAGTATTTCGGAGAAAAGAAGCAACTCAACGTAGGCATCCAATTCCGATGAATACCAGTAAAAGGCTTTTATTGTGGTTTAACGCTACAGAAGCGTAGTAATGTAAAAGCTCTATACCTCCCTACGAAACTATGGGGAATAACCTTCCTAAAGCACGATTCAAACGCTCACGAGTCGTCATTTCCGAAGGTACAATAAGAATTGTATCATTGCCCGCAATTGTTGCTACAATCGATGGATCTTGAAGTTCATCTATTGAACGTGCAATTGAACGTGCCATACCATCGGCAGTTTTCACAACAACAAATGGCCCCGAAATAACAATTTCCTTTATGGCATTTGTAGAAGG
>JASBZJ010000149.1 GCA_029983495.1 Porphyromonas sp. | reverse complement strand
AAAGCCTTTTGCAATTGAGCTTCAGCGGCTCGAGTTGCTGCAGTTGCGTGCAATTTTTTAGCTTCCACTTCGGGGGTATATATACTAACCAGGGTATCGCCTTTATGTACGATTTGGCCTTCCTGAACTAGGTATTCGGTTATTCGACCTGGAACTTTACCCGATATACGAATCTCTTCCACCTCAACTTGCCCTACGATTGGAGCAGGTTTGGGTTTAAGAAAAACAAACCCACTTATTGCAACAATAAGAATAAGTACAACAACCACAACAAAAGTAACGAGCATATTTTTAATGCTAAACTTGCTACGGTTGGGCGATGGAATGCGTTGTTTTAATGAACTTGTTACTTGCGATTCGGCCATAAGAGTGATAATAATAGATTACTGCAATGCGTATACTAAAATAAAAAAAGAAAGCCAAGAGGATAAAAAACTATACTTGAACAAATTACTGAGCAAATGCTGTATACCAACCGGGCGTTATAAGGCGATATAGTTCGTAAACTGCTTTACACTTCGCTATTTGAGCTTCGATATGCGAAGTTTCGACCTGAAGCCATAGCGTTTGAGCCTGATTAAATTCGAGTAAAGGAATAAGCCCTTCGTTGTAGGCAAGTTCGGCCAAACGTAAGCTTTCCTTGGTTTGAAGCTGTTGAGCATCGGTAAAGGCTATTTGCTTATCAGCTTCGCGATACTTTATCCATGCCTGTTCAATTTTTAGTTGTAATAGCTGACGCTTCTCCTCGGTTTCCCAATGTTGTTTATTCCACTGAGCTTTATTCTGTTGCGCCTTAAATATAGCCGAAACAGCATCGGTTATGCCAAAGCTTACCGTTACACCTACAAAACTGTTTCGCCCCCAATTATGCCTATCGCTTTTGTACCAAAAGTGTGGCGACGAATAGCCTACCCCAGCAACAAGAGCCACGTGAGGCACGTAAGCCGAACGCTCGAGGTTAGTACGCATTTTGGCAATTTTTTCGGCAGAGGAAAGTGCTGCCATTTCGGGCAAATTATCAACGGCTTGCTTATTGTTGTCCTCTAAAAATAGAAGTACCTCTGGAGCTTTTTCGAGGGCTTTGTTTAAATCCTCCTGTGGCGAAAGCTTTTCGGTTGAAGGTAAGCCACATTTTACAGCCAATAACATTTGTGCTAGTGCAACCCCTTCCTGTGCTTGCGCATGCTTAAGCTCCGCTTCACTGCATTTTACTTTTATCGATAAAAGATCGCTTTGTGTAGCTATTCCCTGTGCGAGTAAAAGTTCAACATTATGCTTTGCTTCAGCAAGCATATTGCTGTATGCGGCTGCAAGTTTTTCCTTACTCTCCAATTCAACTACAAGCCAATATGCTTGCTCTACTTCTTCCACAGCACTGCGCTGGGCAATTTTAATTTGGTTTTCGCGTACGGTAACAGCCTCGCGAGCCATACTATTAGCAATAACCACTTTGCCCCCCATAAAAACAGGTTGAACAGCAATTGCTCCAACTCCTTTAAGGTGCGATATATCAATAATAGTTTTGTTTCGGATAAAATCAGGCACTAGATGGGCAAATCTACCAAACAAATTATCGTAATCGAGTGCTTGAATGTTATCCTCAACGCGAAATGAACCTGCATGGGCATAAACTTTTGGGAAAAAGTTAAGCAACATTTCCCCACTTTTCGCCTTTGCTCCTTGATATTCCTCGTTAGCTTGTTTAATGGCATAACTGTTCTCGAATGCCAGGCGCTGACACTCTTCTAACGAAACCTTTTTCTGGGCAAAAAGCTTGGGGCAAGAGGCAACAACAATTACCATTGTTACCACTTTGTAAAATAAATCGTCCCTGTTTAATCTCTTCATATAACCTTCTATGTTGGCTAGCAATAGTGGATAAAAATAAAGCGGCAAAAAAAACTCCCCTCCACAAAGGGTATAGTATCGAGCTTTCGCCAAAGCTACTCAATAATGATAAGAGGGTTTATACGAAGGAAGGTTTAATTGCATCTACAAAAAACAACGAAAAACTTAACGCACCCCAAGTAAAACACCTCATATACATTGCGCCCAAAGCCATTCGAACACACTAATACACAAAAGGTAAGCAGGCATAGTGGCTAGGCTTAGTGCAACGTATATGAGTTTTCCCAAAAAGTATAGTTCAGCAAAAACCTAAAGTATGGCTATTTTAGAAGTCAATGGTTGTAGAGTATAGCCCCAAAAAGAAGAGGTATTGGTATTAAAAACGAATTACACAGAGTATTCTGCTCAGTTTTTTACTCAAACACTTCCTCATTACCATCATCACGAGCCTCTATACGCAGTGGTTTCTTTCGAAAACCAATCCGCTCAATTATTAAAGCAATTGCACCATCGCCCGTAATATTAGCAGCAGTTCCAAAGGAATCCATTGTTATGTACAGCGAAATCATTAAAACTTGTTGCTCAGGGCCAAAGCCTAAAACCGATTGTAAAACGGCAATTGCCGCCATTATTGCACCACCCGGAACTCCAGGTGCCGCAACCATTGTAATAGCAAGCATAGCAATAAAACCCATAAAAAGCGAAAAATCGTAAGGCATGTGTTGCATTAGCATTAAGGCCAACGCACAGCTCACTATTTTAAGCATCGACCCCGAAAGATGAATGGTTGCACATAGTGGAATAACAAACCCCGATACTTCGTGGCTCACCCCATTGCTACGCGTTTGCTTAAGTGTTACAGGAATGGTGGCTGCACTACTTTGTGTGGCCAAAGCCGTTACATAAGCAGGCATCATGCGCCATAAAAGTTTTAGAGGATTACGCCTCGTAACTAAACCAGCAATAATATATTGACCAAGCAGTAGTAAAATGTGAAGAATAAAGATGAAAACAATGATTTTAACGAACAGCATAAAAATAGGTGCTATTCGATCGGTAAAAGTCATTTCTACAAATATTGAGGCAATATAGAAAGGCAAAAGCGGCACAATAACTTTACTAATTAGCCTCATAACAATAGCTTCGAATTCATCGGCAACTTGCAACAGTTTATCACCATCAATTTTAGCCATACCTAACCCTAAAACAATTGCAAGTAATAAAGCACTCATTACACCCATTATAGGGGGCATTTCGATAGTAAAGTAAGGTGTAGGAACAGCAACCGATTCGGGTAAAGCTGTTACCGATTCCGAGCTATCGAGTAGTAAAGGGTATATTGCATTGCCTGTAAAATAAGCAAATAAGCCACTGCCCAAAGTAAAAACATAGGCCAATGCTACCGTAATGATAAGTGGGCGTTGTGCCTGTTTGCCCATCCTACCAATTGCAGCAGTAACTAACCCCAATATGATAAGAGGAATCGAAAACCCAAGTAACCGGCTAAATAGCTCTTTAAATGTAGTAAATATTCGAGCCACCCATAAAGGAACAATAAAACCAAGTATTACGCCTAAGGCTATTGCCACTATAATATAGAACGGAAGCGAACGAAAGAACTTACTCATAAAACAAAATGGTTTAAAGCAATCAAGAATTGGAAAACAAAAACAACGTGTAGGCTTTTATGAAATCAAACAAATAAGGCTTCATAACCCTTGATAAAGGAACATGAAGCCTTATAATATATCGCTAAATTGACCGAGGTTTTTACAATATCCGGGAATCAACCACCAAAGTCATCGAAGTAAATCTGACTTGGATCCACACCTAATTCATCAAGCATTTTAAGTGCGGCAGCCGTCATCGGTCCAGGTCCACACATGTAGTACTCAATATCTTCAGGGGCTTCGTGATCCTTAAGATAGTTATCGTAAATAACCTGATGGATAAAACCTGTGTAACCCGTCCAATTATCTTCGGGAAGCGCATTACTGAGGGCTATATTAAATGTAAAGTTGGGGAATTCACGTTCAATTTCGCGGAAGTCCTCTTCATAAAATATTTCACTCTTCGACCGTGCACCATACCAGAAGGTAACTTTACGATTCGTTTTTTCGGTTTTAAAAAGATGTAGTATTTGAGCACGCAAGGGAGCCATACCAGCACCACCCCCAATATAAAGCATTTCGGCGTCGCTACCTTCGTTAATATGGAAATCGCCATAAGGGCCACTCATCCGCACTTTATCGCCAGGCTTTAGCGAGAAAATATACGACGAAGCAACGCCCGTTGGCACACCGGCCTTCCAGGTTTTGGTAGCTCGGTCGATTGGAGGAGTAGCTATACGTACGTTAAGAGTAATAATATTCCCTTCAGCAGGATAGTTTGCCATTGAATAAGCACGAATTGTTTCAACGCTGTTATGCGATTCAATATTCCACATACCAAACTTATCCCAATCCGCACGGAACCTATCGGCACCTTCCTTATCGATTATTTCGTAATCGGTGTACTTAACATCGTATTTGGGAATAGTAATTTGGGCATAACTACCACTTTTAAAATCCATATGTTCGCCAGCCGGTAACTTTACAACGAACTCCTTAATGAACGTAGAAACGTTGCGGTTACTAATAACTTCGCACTCCCACTCCTTAACACCGAAAACCGAGTCGGGAACAACAATTTTCATATCGTTCTTCACTTTGGTTTGGCAGGATAGGCGCCAATTATTCATCCTTTCCTTACGTGAAAAGTGAGGGATTTCAGTAGGGAGTATTTCGCCACCACCTTCAAGCACACGGCAACGGCATTGACCACAACTACCACCACCACCGCAAGCACTCGATAAAAATATACCTTCGTTTTGGAGCGAGTTAAGTAAAGTTCCCCCAATGGGAACTTCGAGTTTCTTTTCGTCGTTTACAGTAAGGGTAACATTTCCTTCGGGAACGAGCTTTTTCTTCGCAAAAAGCAGAAGAACTACTAAAATAAGTATTAATAGTAGGAACGCTACTAAGCTAGCAACAATTACTTGTACCA
>JASBZJ010000148.1 GCA_029983495.1 Porphyromonas sp. | reverse complement strand
GGATTACGACGAACTACTCCTACAACAGAAAAATCAGGAGCAACTTCGAGAGCATTTAGCACATACTTGCCAACGTTACCATAGCCAACAATAGCGGCTTTTATAGGGTTATTACTTTGCATAGCATTATTCTGTAGTTAGTTTTTATACTTAATTATACGCATTCTGTAGCTTTGATTTAGCTTGCATTTTAAGCATTGCATTTCTAAAATTACGGTGAAAAGCTTCTTCAACTTGTTGTTTAACAAGTTCCATGCTTGTGGGGGCAGGCATTTCCTTTTCAAGTGATGTAACACCTTTATTCGTAAACCCACATGGATTTATCATATCAAAATAGCTAAGGTTAGTAAAAACATTTAGCGCAAAACCATGCATCGTTATATATCGCGATGCGTAAACCCCCATGGCACATATTTTACGCTCATTCGTTTTGGCTACATCTAACCAAATACCTGGTGCTCCCACGCTACGTTCACCCTTAATTCCGTTTACTCGTAAGGCTTCAATAATACACTGTTCCATAGTATGGATAAAATCTTTTATCCCCATATCAAACTGCTCAAGGTCGAATATAGGATAACCCGTTATTTGCCCTGGCCCATGGAACGTAATATCGCCCCCCCGTTCAATACGATAAAGGTTTATGCCACGTTGTTTCAATACATCTTCTGCAAGAAGCATATTTTCCGAATTACCATGTTTCCCTAATGTAAAAACGGGTTCATGTTCACAAAACAACAAGGTATTCATTGGCACGCCTCCAGCTTTTTTTATTTCTAAAGCCTCATTAAATAGCTGTTTTTGTTGGTTCAGTGCCACCTCGTAGTTTACTTTTCCTAAATCAATAAACTTATAGGGTTGTGGTTCTGAAAGAGGGATCTTTTCATCCGAAACATGAACAAATGAATCTCCGATTGCATCAAAAGTTATTCCATCATAACCAGCCACAACATTTCGAGGAAGAATCGAGGGAAACTCACAACTCAATGGCGCATGATGCGACAAATGAATCAACACCGCTTGCTTGGCCTCTACTTCCTTTACCATTGCTAAGGCTTCCTCAATAGTTTGGTGCGAGGGATGTGGTTTTGTAGCACGAAGTGCATTTACAAAAAACAACTTTGCTCCATGGGCTTTTTCAAGTTCGTTACGAGCAATCGTTTTTAAGTCGGTAAAGAAAACGAAGTCATCAATGCGGAAGCCTAAAATAGGGAGCTTTGCATGCAGTATTTCAACTGGCTGAATATGTAGCCCAAACAACTCAAAAGGGGTTTCAGAATCAATTTCTACAAGCGATAAATCGGGCGTACCCATATATCTATTACTACCAAAATAATAATGCAACCGATGTTTAATAGCCATTATTATTCGTGGCAACGAGTAAATAGTTATACCATGAAACCATGCAAACGTACGTAAATCATCGAGTCCTCCAATATGGTCGTAATGTTCGTGACTAAGTAATATGGCATCGAGGTGGTCAATCCCTGCAAGAACTGCCTGACGATGAAAATCGGGGCTACAATCGAGCAATACATTTTTCCCTTCGCAAGTTTCAATTAGTACCGATGTTCGCCCTCGTTTATCGCGAGGGTCATTACTTAAACACACACGGCAAAAACAACCAGGTTCGGGAACTCCGGTACTAGTTCCCGAGCCTAAGAGTGTAATACGTTTTATATTGCTCACTTTTTAATAACACTTCAAAGGCGTATTCCGCCATGAATACTCTTAGAACACCCAACAACTCTAAAACAAGTTTAGCACTATGCTGAAGCGTTGCTCTATATCATTAGGGGCAATTGCCCAAATAGCGAACTTCAGGAACTAGTGAAATACCAAACTTTTCATACACTGCATTACAAACTTCCTCAGCGAATTGAGCTATTTCGCTTCCTTTTCGTGTTCCGTAGTTTACTATTACAAGTGGCTGTTTTTCGTAACACCCCACATTTCCGCTCCGTTTACCTTTGTACCCAGCTTGTTCAATAAGCCATGCTGCAGGTACTTTCACCTTATTATCGCCTTCGGGCGATGCCCAATGGGGTATGGAAGGATAGCAATCCTGCAATGATTGGAATTGAGTATACGAAAGAATCGGATTTTGGAAGAAGCTCCCCGCATTGGGAATATACCGAGGATTCGGCAATTTGGCATTTCGAATTGCAAGAACAACTTCACGCACCTGTTGGGGTGATGGAGCTTTACCATTAAAAGCTTCGCTTAAAGCACTATAGCTTACATTGATATTTTTCTCATTTGTATGAAGTTTAAAAACAGCATGCGTAATTACGCTACGATGGTAGCGTGCTGTTTTAAAAACACTTTTTCGATAGCCGAACCCGCAGGTTTCGCCACGGTTAATTATTTCGAAAGCCTTACCTGTTGTAAAGTCGAACAACTCTACAGCTACAATATGCTGACTTGCTTCAACACCATAAGCTCCGATATTTTGTACTACAGCACTCCCAACACTACTAGGTATACCCGAAAGGTTTTCTAACCCGTAATACCCCTTATTTGTGGTTTCTTCAACAAATTCATCCCACACATAGCCACTCCCCACTCTAAAAAGTATTTCGTTGGGAGCCAGTTCTATCTGAGGGTAGTTTTTTTTGTCAACTTGTTCAACCGTAGTTATTTGGGAATGTAATACAGCCCCATTGTAGTTTGCTAAAAACAATGTATTTGCTCCTAGCCCTAAGTTTATAAAGGGCAATGAAGCAAAGTACTCATCGCGAGCTAGTTTATCTAAGTCAGCTAAACTATCGTAAGCAACCCACCACTTGGCACTAGCTTCTACAGAAAAAGTATTGTGCGCAAGAAGTGGGTAGTTTTCTTTTATCTCCATTGCTTGGGCAGTGGAAAAACAGTTTAGCGGTCGCGTTCGAGCAACCACGCATCCTGGAAGTTCGGAGCGTAACGGTTCTTTATACTTTCGCGACTTGTAGCGGCTTCATCGCGTGTGTCAAAGCTTGCTACAATTACACGTAACATACCTTGTTCGTTACGAGCAAGTACTGGTTTGTAACCATCGGCTTCCATTCTTTCCTTTAAGGAATAAGCATTTGTAGAGTTTTGGAAACTTCCAATCACTACGCTGTATTGTTTGAGGCGGAGCCCATCTTCACCTTCAACAGGATCGAGACGTTCTTTTCGAACCGAGTATACAGGTTCGGCGGGCTTCGAAACAATCACTTCGCTTTCGCTAGGTGTTGTTACATTGTTTTCGGCGATTTCGCGCTGCTTCGCAGATTCGTAAACCTGACGATAATGACTCTGCTTAGGTTTACATGCACTCAGCGAGAGAAGTAACGTAAGCGCGGTAAGGATAAATGCTGTTCTTTTCATGGTATTTACCTGTTATATTTCAAATACGTTATCCTAAATACTTTTCAACGCAAAGGTAGTAAATAGTAATTACACTTTCTACAATATGGGGGAACAAGAGGCTTACACTAACCCATTAGGAAAAACTATTATCCGTTACAAACTAACGATTGAACGAGGTTTCAATAGAGTAAAGTGTCTTAGTAGAAAAACAATGAACAATACCCTGATTATTAACCAGTAAAACACCTTAATGCTGTATTAAACGCCCATACTTATTTGCTAAAATGTAACCGAACAAAAGCCAGGGAATCCACAAAAAAAAGGAAAGGAGAAAACTGAAGAGTTATTTTTGCTCACTAGTAAAAATAAAACGTAGCAGTAGTTTTTATTGTATTTATTCGACCACTTCAAATTTTACTCGTTTGTAAGAACCCGAAGCTTACGCCGCAACAGGTCAACAGTAAGGCGAAGCCTAAAAGGAGAATACAGAGGACCTTGCTGATAACTACAAATACAACGTACAGGAAACTTACAACAGTAGGATCCCCTATTTTTAACAACAAAATAGGCAAGTTAATACGCAACATAACCTTTAATGCTTACCCCTCACGAACAGGCATAGCAACAATAAAAATAGGCTTTGAGGGCATTATTGTTGTAGCAAAAATTCGCTTTGTTTGGCAAGGTGAAATCTTGGTAATAGCTTGTAGCTTTTCGGTTGAAATCGGAAAATTTCGAACAGTTATATCGGCTTTCGGACAAATATCTGAAAGCTTCCTTACACTTTTCTTTTGGTAAGGAATAACCGACTCAACCAAAAATATTTTACCAGGGAAACGAGGTTCAAAACTGTCACTAGTGTAGAGGTGACTATTAGGATGGAGTGAAAAAAGATTGAACCTAGAGGCAAGTGTTCGGTAAGCACCTGATTTAAGAAGTGCAACTGATGGATAATAAAGATATCGACCTAAACTTTCGGCAAATTGATGCAAGGTATTTTTTTCCTCTTCGAGTGTAAAAGTAAAATGTTTTTCCTCAGTTCCGTTACTACATAGTTCTACCGCATAAATAGGGATATTAAGCGGATTGCGCTCAGTAAGAGATGTTGCATAAAGAAGCAACTCTTTAACTTCATCGCGCCAAGCAACAATATGTAGCGAACTAGCACAAGGAATTTGCAGTAGCAATTGCTGTAAATCGTAAAGCGGTGAAAGTTTAATAAGTAATTGTCCTTTATAATTGTATTGTTTGAGACGTGCTATAACCTCGATGGGGTTAGGCGTAATATCGCTGAGGAGGAAAGCTCTTTTTCCATGCTCGTTACGACGTGCGGGGTCGAAGTAAATAAAAGGGTTAGGCTCGTGAACAAGTTGAGGTAAAAACTCAAGGCTATCACCACAAACGAACATTGTTTCATAGGGTAAAAAACTTTTCCACGGACGTAAATTAAACTGTGTAGCAGTTACAACATCTGGGTTTTGCTCAAAATAAAAAGCTCGCTGAGCAACCTTCGCTAGAAACAGAAAATCGAAGCCCGCTCCTCCGGTAAGGTCAATAAAGGAACTTTCGTTTGGCACAAATTGCTG
>JASBZJ010000147.1 GCA_029983495.1 Porphyromonas sp. | reverse complement strand
GTCGAAGCAAAAAATTGGGGGTGAAACAAAACAAGAGTTTTGACATACCGCCGCACATCGTGCCGCAATCAAAACAACGATACGAAACATGGTAAATCAAGCGAATATGTAGGGGCGGACCTGTGTGTCCGCCCGCACATCGTGCCACAACCAAAATGCCCACAACCAAAACAACGATACGAAACATGGTAAATCAAGCGAACATGTAGGGGCGGACCTGCGTGTCCGCCCACACATCGTGCCACAATCAAAATACCCACAACCAAAACAACGATACGAAACATGGTAAATCAAGCGAATATGTAGGGGCGGATCTGCGTGTCCGCCCGCATATCATGCCGCAACCAAAATGCCCGCAATCAAAACAACGATACGAAACATGGTAAATCAAGCGAACATGTAGGGGCGGACCTGCGTGTCCGCCCACACACCACTGAAATCTATTATAAAAGAACCATTTTTTAGGGAATAAATAAGGGACGTTGTAGCATTCTCGGAAAAGTATTACTATATTTGTAGCGGATAAAGAGCAACGCTACGAATGAAAAGAGACTTATAGCAACGCAGAACAATGAAAAGATTAGCTTTTACGCTTGTCCGCCAAGCAAATAAAAAGCAACAACCCACACACGCAACTTGTAACCATATGGTATAATGTAGTGCAACAATACATTAGCTTACTACACAATAACAATAAAACAACTAGAACGTAAAATTGATTGTAACATGAAAAAGACAAGACTGATGCTTGCCACAATGGCAACCCTCGCTGTAGGGGCAATGCTCTTTACGAGCTGTAATAATGATCCTAAACCCGAGCCCAAACCTACTCCAAATAACAATGGAGTTGAGGCAAAAGAAATTATCATCAGCCGTGAAGGTAGTTCGTCGAAACTCGAGAATGTAGAAGTTATGGAAGGTAAAACTACGAAAATCATGATTTCGGTTAAGCCTGCCACTGCAAAAATCAACGAAGCAAAAATTGCCGACGAAAGCATTGCTACATTTAAAAGTAATGTTATTACCGGCGTAAAAAAAGGTACTACTACACTTACCGTAAAAGCCGGTAAAAACAACATCGAAGCTACCCTTAAAATTACCGTTACCGAAAAGAAGGAAGTAACTGTTGATGACATGTTCTATATAATTGAAGGTAAGGCTGAAAAATTACTACTTCCTAAGGATCTGGACGAAGTTTTAGGAACCTTGTCACCTGATCAGTTCTTAGAGTTTGCTCAAAAAAATGGTTGGGAAAAACCTATTGCGAATGGTGTTGATTATTGGAAAGAACTTCTAGCAAGTGCATATCTAATATCTCCCAAAAAACAACCTGGATCTAAAACAAAAAACTTCCTATTATCTGCAGGATATTATCACACGCCATCCCAAGGACCGCGCTTCATAAATCTTCAAGTTCTTTATTTTTACGCATCAACTTTCAAGGTTAGTGAAAATAAGTTTATATATGACGGTAAAAATGATGACCAAGAAGCATACAAAAAGTGGGGCGAACCTTGGGCGAAGTTTTTCAATGGAGTATTTGCCGAATCCGGATTCGTAAAGGCTCTTATGGATATGGGATATACTGATTTAATGCTTCCTATTATCCTTGAAAATCAAAAGAAGGAAAAGAGTTTACTAGTTACAGTAACAGGGAAAAACACACTCTATGACATAAATATAATTGGGGAATTAGTTAAGGATAAAGAGACTGGCAAAACCCAATACGTTAAAATAAATGATAAAAAGGAATTGGTAATAGCAGATGAAAACGATCCTGAGGCATTGTACTTTCTATCCTTCAATATCCAAATATCCAAGAAAAGTAAAGAACAAAGTGCCAATACTCTTCCATTATGCGTTAATAACTCACCTAAGCTAGAAGGGACTTTAACCATAAACAATCAACCATTGAATCAATTACGCACAGTAAATACTGTAGCCCATAGGATTACTAAGTAATTCATAAACATAAACATACTTCAACAGAAGGGGAAGGGTGGTGTATCTTACACCCCTTCTCCTTTCTGCAATGTAACTGCAAAAAACAACCCGTTAACTCTCTTACAATTATTTCATAGTAATCGCATGAAACATAATTTACACCTTATCCCCCTACTACTAGGGGTATTTACTTTTTCGGCATGCCACGTTGAAACACCACGCCAAAAGAATACAAATAATGAATACATCACCACACTACACCATCGGGCATATAAGGGACCTATTTATTTAACTGACCCCGAAGATTCTGAGCAAGGGAACAACCTACGCAATGAAAGTCGCGACCAAGGACCCGCAACCTACATTGGGCGTGCGTATCTTCCACAGCTAGGACTTTACACAAGCGAAGAATGCCTCGGTGCCAACATATTCGACATTCGTGAACTCTACAACGAAAACCCCAGATGGTTCCAACAAGAACGTAAAAGAGAAATTACCAGCGATTATATGGTATTTTCGGGAAGCTCGAGTTTTAGTGAAAAGGTTAAGCTTAAAACCAACCTCGAAGGGAAGCTCGAAGCAGGTTTTTTAGAACTCTACACCGTTGGACGTTGGAGCTGAATTAACCTTCGGGAGTGCTTTTAATTACGACCAAAAACAGCAAGATAAATATACGCAAGCCTACTACAACATCAATTGCATCGATACTCGTTATACACTCCTTGCAAGTCAACCTATCAATAAACGCATCGGCAACAAATACTTATCGCAATCATTTCGGCACCTATTGTACAACCGCCCGACAAACGATATTTTCTCAAAACCCAACGAAAACCTATTTTCGCCCTATATATTAACCGAATACCTTACGGGAGGGCAAGCCAACATACTCATAAATGCACGTAACGAAAGTAATACCACCGCTACTGCAAACGAAAGCAAACTTAACTTTGCCGTATCGGGTAAAATTTTAGGCATGGCCAAAGGAAGCCTTGCTATTGCCTTTGACGAACAAACTCAAAATGAACTTAAACGAGCCTTTAGCTCAATAAGCATAAGTTCACGCATTGTTGGGGGGCGGTTCACAACCGGTTTTCAACCCTCGTCGAGCATTGAAAATTTCCATCTCGATTTAACCGACTGGGTGAACGACTTTAACCAAACTCGTAGCTACAGTTTAGGCACAATGGGGGGAAAACGCCCATACATTACAAATGTATCGAATTTTATTCCCGAGGAAAACCTCCGCCAACAAGTATACTACCATTCCTACTGTGATAAGTTTATCGAGCCATATATCGAAATCGTTTGCGATGGAAGTTCAATAAAGTATAACAAATTCGAAGAAAAGAATGGAGAAGTAAAATTCGATTTTGAAAAAGCGGCTCCCATTTATATGATTCTTCATACCCGCATGGACGATAAGTTATACCTCCGTCCGTTTAATGCTACCGATGAGGCATACTGGAGTTCACAAAACAGCGATGATTTTGCGGTGAAAGCAAAAAGGATGAAAGAGCACGCAATGCAATACTATGACTTAACCATCAAACAACGTATAGTTAAAGGTTATAGTAACACATCTTCATCTAGCTCATCAGTGATAGCTGTGCCTCACTTGATAGCGCCAGATTTTGAATCGCTCATTAAAGGCCTAGATAAAGATAAATATAGCTCAATAATACATGAATTGTTAAAACACAAAATTAAAATAGATTTATTTGGTTTAGATGAAAGCAAATTCTTCCGAGCCAAGCACCCTAATTATTACAATCCCCAGAACTACGACTTTATGCAGTACTTATGTTATAACGATGGCAAACACCGCTACGCATTTGCCATATACAAGGGGTACCTCCTTTATACGTACGGCATAAAAGCAATGTTCTACAATGCTCCCGAAAAGCCCTTAAAGGATTACGAACTGGAGGATTACACCATTATCGCCTTATAAATTAAGGAGAACACAATAACATATTCATCAAACAAAACGCATAGCGGGCGGGCGACAAATGCTCGCCCGTTTATGATAAATAACATGCACTGTAGGGGCGGACCTGTGTGCCCGACCGCATAAACGCTCGCAATCAAAACAACGATACGAAACACAGTAAATCAAGCGAATATGTAGGGGCGGATCTGTGTGTCCCGACCAACAATTTACATACAATGCCTACCTTTGCACTATAATATAAGGTAATGAACAAATAAGTATATGGATAAAACAAATGCTTTTGTTGAAGAAATGCGCCAACGTGGTATGATTCATACACTAATGCCAGGCACTGAAGAGCAACTCAATAAGGAACTAACAACGGCTTATGTTGGCATCGACCCTACCGCTGATTCGCTCCACATTGGTCACCTAGTAAGTGTTATGTTACTTCGCCATTTACAACATGCGGGGCACCGCCCCCTTGCCGTACTGGGTGGAGCAACAGGAATGATTGGCGACCCTTCGATGAAAAGCAACGAACGTAACCTATTAGACCTCGATACCCTTCGTCACAACCAACAAGCCATCGGCAAACAGTTGCAACGTTTTCTCGACTTCGACTCTCACTCGCCCAACGGAGCTAAGTTGCTCAACAATTACGATTGGATGAGTTCGTGGAGTTTTCTCGACTTCGTTCGGGATATTGGTAAACACATCACCGTAAATTATATGATGGCGAAGGACTCGGTAAAAAAACGCCTCGAAGCAAACAGTGCGGGGCTATCGTTTACCGAATTTACCTACCAACTACTACAAGGTTACGATTACCTATACCTATACCGCAACGAAGGGTGTAAGTTACAAATGGGAGGCTCGGATCAGTGGGGCAACATCACTACGGGAGCCGAGCTTATTCGTCGTATCGACCAAGGCGAAGCCTTTGCGCTAACCTGTCCGCTAATTACAAAAGCCGATGGGGGCAAGTTCGGCAAAACCGAGCAAGGCAATGTATGGCTCGATGCACGCTATACATCGCCCTATGCGTTTTATCAGTTCTGGAT
>JASBZJ010000146.1 GCA_029983495.1 Porphyromonas sp. | reverse complement strand
CCTAGAAATTATAATGGTTCTGAATGCAGCTAACGAAGCGGGCATTCAACTGTTACTAGCCACAAAGGTGCTAAGCAATGAATAAGGCAGGTAGTAAATTTTTGGCCTTAGGGGCATCGGTTGTATTACATGCCCTTGTTGTTGGTGTACTTTTATTGTTAACAATAAAGAGTAGTCCTATCCCTGCTCCCAAAACGAAGGAAATTACATTGGTGTCCGTAGGAACATACGGCATGGGGCAACTTGCTGGCGGAGGGGAACAAACAAGGTACGAACCAAGTCCACACCCCCAAAAAGTAGAGAAAAATATACCCCAAACTCCACCAACTAGCAAACCAAATAATGAACCTCTTCTTGCCTCTAATAATAATCCTTCGTTGGAGAATGCTAGGAAGAAGAAGGAAAAGGAGGAAGCGATCAAACAACAAGAATTACAGAAACAACGCGAACGTGAACAACAAAAACAAAAGGAAATCGACTCGCGTATTTCGGGTGCATTTGGGAAAGGTACAGCCAATAGCCCTAAAAATAATGCAGGTCAAGGAACAGGTGCTAGTAGTACAATTGGGGCAGGCTTTTCTCTTTCGGGCCGAAGCATCGAAGGTAGTGGTGGTGTTCCTGTTCGCCCCGAAGGATTCCCTCCTACTCGTGGACGGGTAACTATACGTATTGTAGTTAATAGTTCAGGGACTGTAGTTGATGCAACAGCTCTTCTTAAGGGAACAAACATTACGAATCAACGCACGATACAAGCGGCTATTCGTGCAGCTCGCCAAACAAAGTTTAACCCCGTTCCCTCTGGTCCCAATCAGCAAGGTTCTATTGTTTATAACTTCGACATACAATAAAAACTACCTAACCATATAAAATAACCCATTAACTAAATAGAATTATTCGTATGAAAAACACCGTATTAGTTTTTTTAGCACCTGGCTTTGAGGAAGTTGAAGCTCTTGCTCCAATAGATATTCTTCGTCGAGGAGAAGTAGATGTAAAAACAGTTGCAGTAAACAACTCTCTTGTTGTGAAAGGAGCCCACCACGTAGGCATCGAAGCCGACATGCTTATTGAGGAACTTGATGATAATTGCGCTCCCTTGGCAATTGTTCTACCCGGAGGAATGCCAGGAGCTAGTAATTTATACAACAGCAATAAGGTTGTAACACTTGTAAAAAAACAAAGCACAAGTGGCAAGTTACTTGCAGCTATTTGTGCATCACCTGGGGTCGTTCTAGCTCAGGCCGGCATTCTTGAGGGGAAAAAAGCCACTGCTTACCCTTCATTTGAACAGTATTTTCCTAGTTCGGCTGAACATAAACCCGAAAGCGTTGTAGTTGATGGAAATATTATAACATCACAAGGACCTGCATATTCGCTTTACTTTGGTCTCGCTATTCTTCGTGCCCTTAAAGGAGATGCAACGGCTAAGGAAGTTGCTGACGGAATGCTTATTTCGTGTTAATCATATGCTGTAAGTACGTATTTCGTTACCGCTTTCACTTAGAGAGACTTGTTTTGAGGCAAAAAGCTACTCACCTCGCTTGGGTAGCTTTTTTAGTACGTTCGGCATGAGCATTTTCTAAAAGGTGCAAGTCTCTTTATAAAGAAATAGCCTCTGTGCATGTGAAGTTCACCTTTGAAACAACACCAATAGCACAGAGGCTTTTCTTTTTCCCGATAAGGTTTCGTATGGTTACTTATCTGTTTTATTTTCCTCTCGTAACTTTTTTAGAATGGCATCTAATAAGCCATTTACAAATGATCCACTCTTTGTTGTAGAATACACTTTCGCTAAATCAATATATTCGTTTAATGTCACCGAGGCACTAATTGTGGGGAAGGTAAGCAACTCTGCAATACCCTGCTGTAATATAATTGTATCGGCATCGGCAAGGCGTTCGCTCTCCCAATTTTGCAAAGCATCAGCAATAAGATCTCTATACTGGTCGCAATGTACTATAGCACTACGTAACAAAAGTTTTGGGAAATCCTTGTCCTCCTCATCTTTAAACTGAGGCATAAGCACATTATGCATGTTTTCTGTTTTGGCTATCCTACGCAACGTTTTTAACACAAAATCTTTCTGAACTTCAATAGCACTACTCGAAAGACCTGTAGATTGGTACGTTGGCGAGTTGCGTAGTTCATCCATTGCTTCGTCTAAGTTATCGATGTTGGGTAATTCTTCAATCTCAACCTTCTCAACAACATTACAAGGGTTATCCCAATAAATCGAAATATCGCTCAGGAACTCGTCCACTTGCGCATGTTTAAAAACAATTTTCTGTAGTATATCTATCCAAAACTTTACATCGATATTAATATCTGTTGTTTGCCGTTCAACATAAGTTTGGTATACCTCGGACTTCGTTATTTCCGAAAGCAGGTTTTTAAGCAAAGGGTCATTATCACGCCATGATGCATCTATGTCGCTCAGTTTATCTTGTAAAAAGTCACAACTGCGAATAATTTCTGCCAACCTATTCTGCACAAGGTGTTCGTGATGGGCAATTTCGGCTTCGGTGTTATAGAATCGTGTTTTCTTACGCTGAAGAAGCTCGTGCTGAACATCAGTAAGAGAGGGAATAATATCGAGTAAAAAGTAATACGAAGCTTGGATACTATCTAAACAAAGGTCTAACGCTTCTTCGGCTCGTTCCAAATGGGTTTCATCAGAATGGTAATAGGCGTAAAGTTGCTGAAATACGCTACTTCGTGCAAGGGTTCGATTTATCATAGGAGGTCTCTCTTCCTTTAGTAAGGCAAAGTTCTCTTTTTCTTTGCGTAGTGCAAAAGTACAACCTTTTAGTCAAATAGTAAAAGTGCTATTCTTAAGTTTGTTATATACAAAACAAATACCCACATAAAGGGGTGGGAAAAAAGAGTCAAACAAATACACGAAAAAAACTGTCTTAGAAAAGAATATCCCTTGTTTTTTCAAAGAAACCATAACGTATCGAATAGGCATAACACACTGTGCATTAAAACGAAACGATCTTACAACGAGGGGCTTTACTATTTTTGCCTACTACGAAGCCTACGTGGCATTCTACTTTTACTTTAATGCCTTCACTTATATATCCACCAACAACTCCAATAAGCAAAAACTTATTATCTTTGCACTTGTCAGTGGAGAAGCGGTAAAGGCTCCTAAGCGAAATTGCAATACTAAGCCTTAACCAAACGAGCCATTGTTGTGGAAGGATTTGTGATGCTTGCAACCACAAGAAAAAAGTGCTAAAACTCTCGCCTAATCCAAAGCTTTGCTTGGGTACTACCATAGTATTATATTTTGTAGTTAGGCTTATTTTACGGCATTATACCTCTCCATAACATATGGCACAACAGTAAGCTTTTGCTTCTTGTTGTGCTGTTATTTTATATAGGCTCCTCCCCCTCAACGAATAACACAAGTACAAACTATTAAAGCTAGTATTAGAAGCAGTTATGAGTTACCTATTCACAAGCGAAGCCGTAAGCGAAGGTCATCCCGATAAAGTTTGTGACCAAATAAGCGATGCCATGCTCGATCACTTTCTTGCAGCCGATCCTCAAAGTAAAGTTGCCATCGAAACCCTTGTAACACGAGGGTTAGTTGTTGTTTCGGGCGAAGTTCGTAGCGAAGCATACGTTGATATCGATTCTGTTGTTCGCAACACCATCCGAAAGATTGGATACAACAAATCGGAATACCAATTCGATGCCGATAGCTGTGCTATTATATCGGCAATACACGACCAAAGCCCTGATATTAATCGCGGTGTACAGCGAGATAAACTTGAAGAGCAAGGAGCTGGTGACCAAGGTATGATGTTTGGCTATGCCTGCCAGGAAACACCTCGTTATATGCCACTTACCGTTGATGTATCCAACACTATTCTTAGGCAATTGGCTCGCCTACGCAAGGAAGGAACCATACCCTACTTACGCCCTGATGCAAAAAGCCAGGTTACCGTTGAATACAACAACAATCACACCCCACTGAGAATTCATACTATTGTTATTAGCACGCAACACGACCCCTTTATTCTGCCAAAAAGCAATACCCCAAAAGCTATAGAAGAGGCCGACAAAGCAATGCAAGATACTATACGAAAGGATCTCGAAGAGAAATTACTCCCCGAAGTAAAAGCTATTTATGGCAAAGAGTACGCACACCTTTTTGATAACAACATTAGGCTACTAGTAAACCCAACTGGAAAATTTGTCCTTGGAGGACCAGCTGCCGATACTGGTTTAACGGGACGAAAAATAATTGCCGACACCTATGGGGGTAGAAGTGGACATGGAGGAGGAGCTTTTTCTGGAAAAGATCCTTCGAAAGTCGACCGAAGTGCTGCCTACATGGCTCGTTACCTTGCAAAAAACCTTGTTGCAGCCAATGTAACTACCGAAGTTTCGATACAAATTGCCTACGCTATTGGCGAAGCTCAGCCTGTAAGCCTCTTTATTAATACCTATGGTAACAGTAATGTTTCCCTTAGTGACAGCCAAATTGCTGAACGATTAGCCCAACACTTTGATCTTCGCCCCTACGCTATTGAGCAAAAGCTAAAGCTTAGAAACCCCATTTACAGCGAAACCGCTTCGTATGGACACTTTGGCAGGAATAACAAAACTATCGATACCCACTTCGAGTATAACCATGCCAACGTAGTTGAGAAAGAAGTTGAAATATTTACGTGGGAAAAGCTTGACCTTGTTCCCGAAATGAAAAAAATTTTCTTTGAGTAATACAAGTAAACAAAAAAACAAACCAACAGAGTAAATGTAATTGTAGCTGCAAATTAGAATACCCTAGTAGCTAAAAGAAAAAAATCGAACCTTTCGCTAAGAATATTTTTTCGATGGCATTTGAAAAAAGCTTAGTGAAAGGCTCGATTTTATTATCGTAGAGAGAGACCTTTGAAAAATAAGGAGTATGAGTTTAGCCCCTCTAATTGGGGGCTATA
>JASBZJ010000145.1 GCA_029983495.1 Porphyromonas sp. | reverse complement strand
GTGCGTACTGACTTAACGTAGGAACAACAAAGCAACTGTTGCTTCATAGCTTCCGTAAAAATAAAGGTTGGTTTAGTTGCGTTGTTTTCCTGCTCAAGAGGAGCTATTTTTAGGTCGCCCGAAATTAAAGTAAGTCTTGCTTGTACTTCGTGCCTAAAGCCATTACCAATAAAAATGGTTAGTAGCATAACCGCAACGCATAGAGCAATGCCTATAACGGTAAAATGTAGCATTCGCTCGGTGGCAATTCCCTTTGTTGCCTCACGTTTTGTAAGGCGACTTACGATAAAATGGGAAAAACGAAGTTTTGCCATAAGTTTTATGCTACAACCTATAAAAGCTACTTTTCGAGGAGGAGTACATTTTCAACATGGTGAGTGTGTGGGAATAAATCCACAGGGCGGGCAAGTTTTGCTTTATACCCTGCAGATGTAAGCAGTGCTACATCCCTTGCCTGTGTTGCAGGGTTACAACTAACATATACGATACGTTTGGGTGAAGCTTCGATAATTGTTTGAATAACGTTTTCGTGCATGCCAGCACGTGGCGGATCTGTAATAATTACATCAGGACTTCCGTGTATGGCAATAAAATCTCTTGTAAGGATATCCTTCATGTCTCCAGCAAAGAAATGCGTATTTGCAATATTGTTCAATTGGCTATTCTCTTTTGCATCCTCAATAGCTTCGGGAACATACTCGATGCCGATAACTTTTTTTGCATGTGGAGCAATGTAATTGGCTATTGTGCCAGTTCCTGTATAAAGGTCGTATACTACTTCGTTGCCCGTAAGTTGAGAAAATTCACGCGCCACAGCATATAGTTGATTAGCTTGTTCACTATTGGTTTGGAAAAATGATTTTGCACCAACCTTAAAACGTAGGTTTTCGATGTACTCGGTTATATAGGGCTTACCTGCAAAGCAATGCACTTCGAGGTCGTTAAAAGTGTCGTTAGGTTTTTGGTTTAGCACCCAAACTAACGATGTTATTTGCGGAAACTGTTGTTGAATGGCTGAAAGAAGTGTTTCGATAAGCTGGGGGTTGTTTTCTGAAAAACTAATTAGAACCATGGCTTCGCCTGTTGTTGATGTTCGAACCATCATGGTTCGTAACAACCCTGTTTGCTCTCGCAAATCGAAAAAGGTGTATAGATGTGGGGCTTGCATGGCGAACTGCCGAATAAAGTTTCGAACTTCGTTTGCGAGTTCTGCTGCAATATAGCATTCATCAATATCGAGGACTTTATCGAACCTGCCGGGGATATGAAATCCTAGCCCGTAATGGTTCGTGGGTATATACCCTTCGGGCAAGTTCTTGATATCATCATCGGTAAGCCAACGCCTATTGCTGAATGTAAATTCTACTTTGTTACGGTAATGGAATTTTTTTTCGCTTCCAATGATGGGTAGCCACTTTTCAACTTCAACTTTGCCGATGCGTTGCATAGCATCGATAACCTGTTGTTGTTTTTGTTCAAGTTGTGCCGTGTAGTATATGTGTTGCCATTTGCACCCCCCACAAACTGTAAAATACTTACAAGGAGGAGTAGTTCGTAAGGGCGAACTTTTCTCTAGGGAGAGTATTCGCCCTTCGAGTAAGTTTCTCTTCTTTTTTGTGACCTGTATTGTACACAAGTCGCCAGGGGCTGCAAAGGGAACAAAAAGAACTTCCCCGTTGATGTGTGCTATTGACTGCCCTTCAGCAGCCATCCGTTCTATGCTAATGTTGTTTAGAATGGGAAGAGGTTTTTTATTTCGTGCCAAAGTAAAAGTGCTGTGCTATGAATTTAGTAATGCTTCGATTTTTGTTTTAGCATCGGTGGCGAGTTGATTTGCCTCAGCTTCGGTTGGGGCTTCGGTGTAGATGCGGAGAATAGGTTCGGTATTACTCGAGCGAATGTGTAACCACGAATCGGGAAAATCGAATTTTATACCATCAATTTCGTTTGGAGCAACACTTTGATACAGCTTACGTAGCTCGGGTTTTAGCATATCGAAGTTTATATTTCCTTTTAACTCGATACGTTGTTTGCTCATTTCGAAGTGTGGATAACGCTTTCGGAGTTCGCTTACGGAACAATCCTCCTTAGCGAGGAACGACAAAAATAGGGCTATACCTACTAACGCATCGCGCCCATAGTGTAAAGCTGGAACTATAATGCCACCGTTGCCTTCACCCCCAATAATGGCATTAACCTCTTTCATTTTTTCAACTACATTTACTTCGCCTACAGCTGCGGCCGAGTAGTGTCCTTTATGCCATTGTTCGGTAACTATACGTAATGCCCGGGTTGAGCTAAGATTCGACACGGTATTGCCACTACCATGGTAATTAAGCATATAATCGGCCACAGCTACTAAAGTGTATTCTTCGCCAAAGGGAGTGCCATTTTCGTCGTATATAGCAAGGCGATCCACATCGGGGTCTACCGAGAATCCAATATCACTCTTTTGCTCTTTTACAAGGTTCGATAAGTCCGATAAATGTTGGGGAAGAGGTTCGGGGTTATGGGCAAAGTTACCTGTAGGTTCGCTATGTACCGAAGCTATTTTTGCAACACCGAGTCGATCAAGTAACCGAGGTAAAGCTATTCCACCAACGCTATTAATCGCATCGAATGAAACCGAAAATCCTTTTCGGCGAATGGCTGCAACATCCACTTGTGGAAGTTCGAGAATTTTATCGATATGCCTATCGAGGTAATCTTCTTCCGAAATAACTTTACCAATGTTATTTATGTTTGCGAATACATAACCCTCGAGGTTCTCGGCCTGCTTTAGCAAAGCTTCTCCATCGGCTTTCGAAAGGAATTCACCTTTATTATTCAGTAGTTTTAAAGCATTCCATTCCTTGGGGTTATGGCTTGCTGTTAGTATTACTCCCCCTTGGGCATTAAACCCTGTAACTGCCATTTCGGTAGTAGGTGTTGTAGCCAATCCAATATCAATAATATCGCAACCTACAGCTAAAAGAGTTCCTTTAACGATGCTTTTAACTAGTTCTCCCGATAGGCGCGCATCCCTGCCAATAACTATAAGTGGTCGATTTGTTGTAGTAGAATGTTTAATAAACTCGGCAAAGGCAATGGTGAATTTACTAATTGAAAGGGGATTTAACCCTTCGGATTCGGCTCCTCCTATAGTGCCTCGTATGCCCGAAATTGATTTAATTAAGGCCATGATATATATTATTAATATAATGGTTTACAGCTCATTATTTAATGTAGAATTGGTAACGAATTTCCTCGCAAAAAGTCGAAGCTCCAGCATTATATGCTATTTGTGATCCTATTTTAAAGGGTATAATAAGACTTATTTTTGCTCCATTGCCAAGCATCGACATGGGAAATGCAATTCCTTCGCACATGAAATTATTTAGGTTTGTTCCTGGTGCAGATGGCATGAGTTGATAATGTAAGGCTCCTTGTTGGTAAAGGTCGGTGTATAGGAATAATGTGTTTTGGAAAGCACCCTGTGTAAGGTTATCGAATTTTGTCCTAATAGAGTCGTTAAATAGGTATCCTTTAAAGCGAACTGCAATTTGGGTTTTTCCAGCCTCGGCTCTTTCATTGCCTTTTTCGATAACTCGCATATAGAGTCCATTCGGGAGGTGATAGAAAACATCCTTATCGAAGGTGGTCATTTCGGCTGTTCCTTCCTGTACAGTAAAACCCTGCTCGCTAATAAACTTGGTAATATTCTTTTTTTCCTCAGCAAGCATTTTTGAAAGCGAACGTAATTCGCGAGTTTTTTTACATGAGCTTGTTGTTAAACAAACTCCCATCATTGTTGTAACTATTGCTGTAATGAGTAGAATGCTTCTTTTCATAGTTTTAGTTTGTTACTTACTGACTGATTAATTTGTTGATTAAGAGTAGCTATTTCGTGTGCTTTATGTGTTTTTACATAGTTGATAAACTGGGATATAGCTTGGTCAATATTCCCTTCGAATTCAGCTCCAGCAGCAAATTCGTGCCCACCTCCTCCAAAGCCATCACGAGCAATGTCGTTAACTACTAAATTGCCTTTTGATCGTAGAGAAACTTTTATTCCTTCGTAAAGGGTTTCCTTAAAAAAAGCACTTATTTCAATTCCGTCCATATCAAGTGGAATATTTACAAGTCCTTCGGTGTCACCAGGAACAAGTTCGAATGTTTTTTGTTCTTCGAGAGAGAGGGAGAAATAAGCTGTTTTAAGTTCGGGTAAAACGGTAATTTTTTTATACCGAACATATCCTTCCATATTAAAGCGAGCCTTGCTGTAGCGGTGGAATACTTCGTTAATAATCTGAGTTTTATCAGCCTCGCAACGAATAAGTTCAGCAGTAGCTTCAAAAATTTCTGGGTACGACGAGCTATGGTTGAATAATCCAGTATCGGTAATAATTCCCGTTAATAGGGCTGTTGAAACAACTTTTGATAGTTCGTTTTTTGAACCATCTTTGCACCTAAAGAGGTCGGTAAGGATTTCGCATGTGGCAGCTGCGGTTGGCTTGCTAATAATAAAATTGAATTCATCCGAGGGATCCTCGTGGTGGTCAACAGCTATTAGTGGGCGCTCCTTTTCGTTTATAGCTTTGTGTAGCATACCATTTAGAACTTTACCTAACCGTGATGGTGTATTAAAGTCTAAACAAAAAAACAGGTCAGCCTGCTTAAAGGCTTCCTCTAATTCCTTCGGGTATTGCTCTCCCCAAACCAGTAATATTTCGTCACTTCCAGGTAGAAATTTCAAAGTCCCAGGTACGTGTCCAGCCATTGCGATGCGTGGTTTATTACCACGGGCTCTTAATAAATGCATCATAGCAAGGCAACTACCAATTGAATCTCCGTCAGGGGAAATATGCCCAAATAATAGGGGGGTATTGCTTAAAGCAAGAAAGCTTTCGAGCCTGTTTTTTTCTTCTCTAGATGGAAGTTTAGATAACTTTGGGAATGATTTTATCATTGGTCTGTTTTTTTTTGAACAATAGCGAAGAGTAGTGTTTACTTATCGGTTTGTAACT
>JASBZJ010000144.1 GCA_029983495.1 Porphyromonas sp. | reverse complement strand
CAATAAATGCCATTCAATGCAATATCCACTTAACAATAGGACTCACAAATAAAAATAGAAAGTTCTCCAACTTTAGCTATACAAGCTACTTTCAGAGTATTTTTGAGGAATACATAAAACGGCTACAAAAAATATTTGCTACCAATAGCTCAAAATATGGTGCTTTATACCTATCTTTGCAGAGGAGAAAATAAGACCCAAATCCTTTAGAAACTAATCACTTGTTATTGATATGAATAATAATAAAGAGATGAGCAAAAAAGCATCCCGAATTGACGTAGCGAGCTTTGTTCGAGAAAATGTTACTGCGTACGATGGTGACTCCTCCTTCTTAGTAGGGCCATCAGCACGGACCGAAGCCCTTTGGAAAATCTGTCTAGAAGCCCTTAAGGAAGAGCGTAACCGCAATGGCGTTCGCTCAATTGATCCTGATATTGTTTCGGGGATAACATCGCACCCCGCAGGTTACATCGATAAAGAGCATGAGCTTATTGTTGGTCTACAAACTGATGAATTATTGCGCCGAGCCATAAAACCTTATGGCGGCGTACGCATTGTTGAAAAAGCTTGTGCCGAAAACGGTATTAAACTTTCGGAAAAGGTAGAGGACATATTCACCCACTACCGCAAAACACACAACGAAGGGGTATTCGATGTTTATAATGATGAAATTCGCAAATTCCGTTCGCTCGGCTTTCTAACAGGCTTACCCGATAACTACGCTCGCGGTAGAATTATAGGCGATTACCGTCGCTTAGCACTTTATGGTATTGATCAGCTTGTAGAAGCAAAACAAGCCGATCTCGATACAATTACAAGTCCTTTTACTGAAGAAAAAATTCGCCTTCGCGAAGAAGTTCACGAACAAATAAAGGCACTACACCTTATAAAAGAACTTGGCGAGCTATATGGGCTCGACTTATCTCGTCCAGCCGAAACTGCTCAGGAAGCTGTTCAGTGGGTTTATATGGCTTACTTAGCAGCCGTTAAGGAGCAAGACGGAGCAGCCATGTCGCTTGGGAACGTATCGTCATTCCTTGATATATATATCGAACGGGACCTAAAAAACGGTAAAATAACCGAGGAATTTGCACAGGAGCTTATCGACCAATTCGTTATGAAGCTCCGCATGGTTCGCCACCTTCGCATGAATAGCTACAACGAAATTTTTGCTGGCGACCCCACATGGGTAACTGAAAGCGTTGGGGGGATGCTCATTAATGGTCATCACAAGGTTACAAAAACTAGCTTCCGCTTTCTACAAACACTTTATAACCTCGGACCAAGCCCCGAACCTAACATAACTATACTTTGGGCTCAGCAGTTACCCCAGGGGTTTAAGGATTTTTGTGCGCAGGTATCGATTGACACAAGTTCTATACAGTACGAAAACGACGACTTGATGCGTACCCAACGTTGTAGCGACGACTATGGCATTGCCTGCTGTGTTTCGTTCCAAGAAATTGGGAAGCAAATACAATTCTTTGGGGCACGCGCAAACCTAGCCAAAGCATTATTACTTGCTATAAATGGTGGTCGTTGTGAAAACACGGGTACTTTAATGATCGACGGCATACCCGAGTTGAAAAGTGATGTTTTGGATTATGACGAGGTAATGGCAAACTATAAAAAGGTACTTGAACACTTAGCACAAGTATACAACGATGCCATGAACATAATCCACTACATGCACGATAAGTATTACTACGAACGTGCCCAAATGGCCTTTATCGATACCAACCCAAAAATTAATTTGGCTTATGGCGCAGCAGGGTTATCAATTGTTGCCGATTCGCTCTCGGCAATAAAGTTTGCTAAGGTTACCGTAAAACGGAATGCCGAAGGGTTAAGCGAAAGTTTCGATACCGTAGGGGAATACCCTTGTTATGGCAACGATGATGACCACGTTGACCTATTAGCGAAAGGGGTAATTAATTACTTCTCGAACGAGCTAAAAAAACTTCCTATTTACAAAAATGCCGAGTCGACCCTTTCTGTTCTTACTATAACAAGCAACGTAATGTATGGAAAGAAGACAGGAGCAACCCCCGACGGACGCGAAAAAGGTGTAGCATTTGCACCTGGAGCCAATCCCATGCACGGTCGTGATGCTAGTGGTGCTATAGCCTCGTTACTATCGGTTTCGAAAATCGATTACAAAGATTCGCTCGATGGTATTAGCAATACTTTTAGTATTATCCCCAAATCGTTAGGTGCCGACCGCAACGACCAAATAGAAAATCTTACTTCGATGATTGATGGCTATTTTGCAAAGAACGCTCATCACTTGAATGTGAATGTTCTTAACCGTGAAATGCTTCAGGACGCCATGGAAAACCCTGAAAAATACCCTCAGTTAACCATACGAGTTTCGGGGTACGCCGTAAACTTCGTTCGGTTAAGCCGTGAGCATCAACTCGAAGTTATTTCGCGTAGCTTCCACGAACGCCTACGCTAATAGCCAACCATCGGTAAACACATTATAAAAAGTGATTCGTATACATTCGTTTGAATCGATGGGAACCTTCGACGGGCCGGGTCTCCGGCTCGTCGTATTTATGCAGGGGTGCAATTTTAAATGTATTTACTGCGCCAACCCTGATACCATAACCACTAAAGGCGGAACCGAAGTTAGTAACGACGAGGTTTTGCGTCGAGCCATAAGCGAGAAACCTTTCTTTGGCAAACGCGGAGGAATTACCTTTAGTGGAGGCGAACCAACACTGCAAGCCAAGGAACTCATTCCCCTATTTAAAAGGCTTCACCAAGAGAACATTCATATATGCGTTGATACAAACGGTGCCATATGGAACAATTCGGTTCAAGAATTATGGGAGTATACCAATATGGTGCTTTTAGATGTAAAAGCCGTAAACCCTGAATTACATAAGCGTATAACCACTCAGGCTAACAAACAGGTAATAAAAACAGCCCAATACCTCGAAAGCAAAAATATTCCCATCCGAATACGCTGTGTAATGATTCCCCACTACAACGATTCGCCCGAAGCCATTCGTCTAATTGGTGAAGCTTATCGTAAGCTAACAAACATCGACCGTGTAGAAGTACTTCCCTACCATATTTATGGGGTTCACAAATATGATTCGTTAGGCTGGGAATACCCATTACAAGGGACAAAAGAACACTCCCATGAACAAATCGAAGCAATATCACATGAATTCAGGAAGTATTTTCCTAAGGTTTGGACACAGTAGCAAATAATTTCAGCAAAGCTCCTAAGGGCAACACTAAAAAGAGGTAGCTCGGTTTAGCTATTAAACCAAGAAAAACCTTACAGTATATTCCCAAGTACTCAGTGTATTAAAGCAGATATAACCGAAAGTCTTAACGGTTGTCGATGTAAACGACTTTGAAAGCTTTAATATCTCACTAGCGTGAGCATAGTGCAAAACTTCAACTAGATGAACGTGTGTTATTTTCATCTATCTTTGTACCCACATTTGCCTCTGCGCATGGGGGAATTGACTACTGTAACGCAACAAGAAAAGGATGAATAGGGAGCAACAAAACGCCATTGCAAATAAAACGGTTCGCAATAGCTTATATAGCTTAGTGTTCTTTCTCCTACCATTACTTGCACAATTTTTATACCGACGGTATTTTATTCAGGTATTAGGCGATGATTTACTTGGGCTAAATGGAACCTTAACAAGCATACTTAACTTTCTTAACCTAGCAGAATTGGGGCTGGCAACAGCGGTAGGGTTTTCGTTATATAAACCTATTGTTGAAGGCGATAAGCAAACCGTAAGCGAAATTATTTCGCTACAAGGGTGGATTTATAGAATTATAGCCATAGCTATTGCTCTCGCATCGTGTATACTTATGTTCTTTTTTCCGCATTTTTTTGCGGAAATGCTTAGGGATAAAGGTATTCCCATGTGGTATGCCTATGCTACTTTTTGGGTATTGCTACTAAACTCGTTAGCGGGGTACTTTTTTAATTATAGGCAGATTATTCTCTTTAGCGACTTAAGAGGCTACAAGGTTACCCTGATTATTCGCGGTAGCCTACTTATAAAACTTGTGCTACAAGTATTCGCCTTTTTGTACTACAAACAAACCCCTCAGGTAGCATATATCGCTTGGTTAATAATCGAAGGTGTAGCAACAATTGCACAAACCTTGCTGTTGGAATGGATTATAAAAAAAGACTACCCATGGTTGCATACAGACATAAACAAAGGGAACAAGTTAAGGCTTAAACACCCAGCTATATTACGTAAAACGAGCCAGCTATTTCTACACAAGTTTACCTATTTTGTTGTAACCATGAGTACGCCACTAATTATAGCTATTGTATTAGGCTCGCAGGATGCTCTGTACAAAGTGGCTGTATACCAAAATTATGTAACCATATATTCCTCCCTTACGGGCTTATTTAACTCACTATTCTCGGCAGTATCACCAGCCATAGGTAACCTTCGAGCAGCAAAAATACAAAGCAGAAAAATTGAGGAACTATTCCGCTCGCTACTATCGTTACGTATTCTTCTGGCTCTGCTTGCCTCATTTGGGTTTTACTATTTTTCAAAGGATTTAATGTTGCTATGGGTTGGTGGAGACCGTTTTTTTTCACAACCTGAACTTTTACTATTTTCGATATACTGCTTTATGCACCTTTCGCGTAATGTGGATCAGTTTATTGAAGCCTACGGAATGTTCCAGGATATATGGGCACCTATTGCTGAGGCTATTATATTATTAGTGCTTAGCTTTGTACTAGGTAGAATGTACGGACTAAGCGGTATTTTTATCGGTAGTATTGTAAGTGCGTTTATTATTATTTGTTGCTGGAAACCCTATTTTCTATATCGTTATGGTTTTGGAACATCGCCCCTGCGCTATGTTAAAGCACTTTTTCCCATGATTGCCGTGATGGCTGGCATAGGAGTAGGGTTAGGGCATATAAAAATGTTTTTTTACCCAACCTTAAACACATGGGGCGAGTTACTAGTAGGTGGTGTTTGTTTTATAGCTTGCTTCGTAACCCTTTCGGTTATTTTAGGCTACCTACTACTACCCGACTTTAAACGAGGCTCAAGAATAATACTTAATAAACTTCGAAAAACGACCTAATTA
>JASBZJ010000143.1 GCA_029983495.1 Porphyromonas sp. | reverse complement strand
CACATTTCTGTAACAATTAAATCGACCTGCCCTTTAGCTGTTAAAGGTAGGCGACACTTCTTTAGTATCTTGGGTTTTCCTTTGGCAGTATGCTCCATAGCAAGTATTACTTTCCGAGTTCCGTTTAGTAAGTCCATTGCTCCACCCATACCAGGAGCCATTTTCCCTGGAATAATCCAGTTCGCAAGGTCGCCTTCTTCGTCTACTTCAAGTGCTCCTAAAACGCTAACATCAACATGTCCACCACGAATAATGGCAAAACTTGTAGCACTATCGAATGTTGCGGCTCCATCAACTGCTGTTATAAAGCCTCCACCAGCGTTTGTCCAATCAGCGTTTTCTTCTCCTTCTTTAGGTGCAGGCCCCATCCCAACCATACCATTTTCGCTTTGTAGCATAACCTCAACACCATCGGGCAGAAAGTTGGGTATCATTGTGGGGAGGCCAATACCAAGGTTTACAACATCGCCATCTTTAAGCTCAAGGGCTACGCGCCGAGCTATAGTTTCTCTCACTTTGTTCTTGTCCATAATTCGTATATGATATAGTTATTATTCTTCATCATTAGGTTTCCCATTTGGGAAGGGGTTTACCAGCCCTGCTTCCATTCGCCTGTGGTATTCCTGTGCCATAAACGAAGCAACATCATCGGCATAAGTATTAGCTCCAAAGCCAGCATCGTAGCCTAGTTCCTTCGCTAATTCGTGCGAAATACGCGGACCTCCACAACAGAGTATAATCTTATCGCGAAGACCTTCTGCTTCGAGTAGTTCAACAAGTTCAGTAAGGTTCGCAATGTGAACGTCTTTTTGTGTTACGGTTTGCGATACCAAAAGTACATCTGCTTTAAAGTATAATGCTTTGGCAATGAATTCTTCGTTAGGTATTTGGCTCCCGAGGTTTAGGGTATCGAACATATCATATCGTTCTAAGCCATAATGCCCCGCAAAGCCTTTCATGTTCATTATAGCATCAATGCCTACAGTATGGGCATCAGTACCTGTACTAGCCCCAATAACGCGTAGGGGGCGGCCAATATTGGTTCGTATGTACTCGTCGGTTTCGTCCATTTCCCAAGTGGTACTTTCAACCTTAGGCACATATATTTCCTTGTAATTTACATCGTGTGTGAGGTTTCCGTAGCAATTGAAAAATGTAAAACCTTCGGTTAATTGTTGCTGAAAAACAACCATAGGGTTAATAAAACCCATTTTTTTTAGGAGTAGCTTTGCCGCCTCTTCAGCTTCAGCTCCTGGGGGAACAGGCAAAGTAAAACTTAGCTGTACTTTGCCATCGTTCATGGTATCACCGTAGGGCTTAACTTTTGTCAAGTCAAGCGTACGGTCGAAGTCCTTGCTATCGGTTGAATAAAGTCCTGCACTCATAGTTTTCCAGCAATTTTACCTTTATGCATTAATCCAATAATAGGGTTATAGTAGCGTTCACCCTTTTGGGCAACGCCATCTAATCCTTTCCCCCCATCAACAGGGCGTTTTACATCGCCAAAAATTCCTTTCGAGAGAGCCGTAAAAAGACCTTCTTCTTGTATTTCTTCGAGTAGGTTTATGGCTTTATCGAGCACAAGCCTTGCACGGCTTTGAATAATTCCATCGGGTTTAAAGCTTACTTCTTCGCCAATATCCTTCATGTTATTGAATATGTATCGAGCATTTTCAATCGAAAGGTACCGATCGCTCATAAATGGGGTGTGAATAGCCTCGGTAGGCATACCTAATAGCTGTAAGCCCTGATGTGTCCAAATTCCAATTATATTGAATAAGGCATCCTGTAGGTGACCGCGGAAAATATTACCAGTCATAAACTTTGTGGGTGGCATATACTTTAGAGGAGCCTTGGGGAATATTTCGCGCGTCATTTGCGCTTGGGCTAATTCGTACAGAAATCCGTTTTTAAGCATTGGATCCATTTCAAAAGCATGCCCTAGCCCCATTTGTTCTTCAGGTAATTTAGCTCGTAAGGCAAACTGCTCGTTAATAAAATCGCTTGCCAACACGGTGTGAGCTTGTTCAACGGCATCGGCAGTTGTAAGGTAGTTATCCTCGCCAGTATTAATAATAACCCCTGCAAAACCATTTATAGTTCGACTCATATACTGGTCTACAAGGGTTCGCTTCATATTTATATCACGGAACAGAATACCATAGAGAGCATCGTTAAGCATAACATCAAGTCCTTCGAAGGCTCCCATAATGGCAATTTCGGGCATGCATAACCCCGAGCAATAGTTACATAGGCGGATGTATCTACCTACTTCCTCACCAACCTCGTCAAGAGCTTTTCGCATTATGCGGAAGTTTTCCTGCGTGGCATAGGTACCACCAAACCCTTCGGTTGTTGCACCGTAAGGTACATAATCCAAAAGGCTTTGCCCTGTAGTACGAATTACAGCAATAATATCGGCTCCTTGCCGAGCAGCAGCTTGTGCTTGTACAACATCCTCGTATATATTACCTGTAGCAACAATCACATAAAGGTAAGGTTTTGCTCCTTCGCCAATAGTTTGTAAATATTGTTCTCTTTTTTTTCGGCGTGCTTCTATTCGCTTCATCCCCTCTTCTATAAGTGGCTCGAGGGTATCGGCAACTTCCTGGGGGCTTAGCACGGGGAATGAACGTAAATCAATAAGTTCCTTATCGAGTTCTTCGGCTATTTGTTGAGGTGATTTGCCCGTAGCCTTCATGGCATTAGCGATGTAAAATAATGCACCATCACTAAGCATGTCGTTTTTTTGGAGGAAATTCACCACCACATTAGGCAATGGCACATCACTTTCATCTACGCCATCAATACCTATAAAACGGCATAAGGTGCGCTCAACCGTTACCGTTGTATAGCAGTCAACAAACGCTTGCACATCATCGGCTATTGCACTAGCTGCTTGGCGTGCGCGTTCAACTTTGTTAAAGTCGATTCCTACTTTACTATCTCTCATTATTATATTTTTATCACCTAAAATTGAGGATGATGTTAAAAGAGTAGCGCAGAGCGGTTGCCTTTAAATATACCATTGTTATAGGTGTCATATTACGCTCTACATTACTCTCATTAGTTTAACTGTTGGTTTAGGATTAGTTGTTCCTACTTTTACTATGTTCGCTAAAACTTGCTTTGCTGTACAGCAATAACTCTTCATCAACTCCTAATATTTCAGCAATGCGAATTGCTTCTTGGGGTGCATCATCAGTTTGGGTTTCCACTAATTGGTAATCCATACATTTATTTAGTTGGTTTACCTCGAGGGGGTGTTTTACACGTTCTTCAATAAACCCTTTAACGCGGTAACGCTTTGCATCAGCTTTTATACCACTATAATGCGTAGTAATAATTGCACTTGTTTTATACTTGGCAAAAAGTGTTACTAAAGCCTCAATAAGGGCGCGCCCCTCTTCGGGGTTTGTTGTTCGTGCGGCTTCATCGATTAGTAGCAGTAATTTTTTATTGTTCTTAACCTCCTTAATCATTGCATCGAGGCATAGTATTTCACCCGCATAGCTCGAAAGCCCTTGCGAGGTATCCTGAGCATCACTTATCGAAGTCATTACTGCATCCACAGCAACTAAAGATGCTTTACGAGCCGCTACATAAAAACCGTATTGCATCATAACCTGAGCTAAAGCAATGGTTGAAAGTAGCACACTTTTACCGGCCATATTAGCCCCTGTAATTAGCACTGGTGCTTGGTTAAATGCAATCGAAACGGGCTGTATGCTATGACTTTGTTGCTCAAGAAGGCTTTTTACTTGAGGGTGCCAAACCTCTGTTAGTTCACTTGTGCCGAGGTTTAGTACTTTTGGTCGTGTAGCGTTTTCTTTTAATGCCCACCTAGCCTTAGCTATTAGTACGTCCTCCTTAGCCAAACTATTATATACTTCCATTAGTTTATCGGCTGAGGGTCGCAATGCTTTTGATAGCTTTCTGCGAACACGTTCTTCCTCGTCAGCGGCTAAGAGTGCTATTTTTGTACGCTCCTCATCTGTGGTAGCTTTTTGTTGTTTTTTTCGAAGTGATGCAAGCTCTTCGCTATATTTATCAGAAAGGAAAAATGGCGATAAGCGGTGCCCTTCAGGGTCGAGCAAATCAAGCTCGTTGGTTAGCGAAGGAAATGGAACATTTGGTAGTTGATACCTTTGGCTAACATGGCGTATTTTACTTTCGAGCAAGGCCAACCCTTTTAGTTCGAAAAAGTCGATATCGCTACATGTTCCCCCTGAAGCAAGCGTTTCTAAGCTACCAACAATCATGCGTAAATGGGTTAGCAGGTTGGCGATTTCCAATACACCCTTGCCCATATCGGGATGCAGTAGCAACGTTATCCGTTCCGAAATTTCGTCCAAACGTTGTTCAATACAAGCAATATCGCTTGTCCACGTTGTTGCTAATAATAGCCTCCGTGCAGGTGCTGATGATAGCTGTAAGTCATCAACTAAAAAACGTAAGCCAGGAAAATTTTTTAAACTATCACGAAGTGTATCCATCATCACGCTAATTTACGCACATCATATACGGGTATACCCAAAGAGTCGGCTAACATTGTACACATCTTATCCGAGTCCATAACATAACCATTAGGTGCTTGAGGGTTAAAGGTTACTGCCATAAGATTAGTGGCAAAAAGCACTTTTATACTTTTACCAGTATTTAAGTACTTCTCAACCGCCAATGGTGTGGCGTAAATACGGGTAAAATCCTTTACTACAAGCGTTTCGATATCTTTCCCTCTAAGCCGTTCAAGAATGGTATCTGTTACAACTCCTGGAATAAAAATGGCTTTTGCCACGATAGCCTTGGCAAGCCCTTCCCAAGAATCGTCCATTAAAGCACTTTTAAAGCCTGTACCATAAGGTAACCCATCGTTGCCGATAAGGAATATTTCGCCTTCAACGTCGGCCAAGTTATCGATAAGTTGCTTTTCTTTTAGAGCCTGCAAGTTTATAAGTTTATAAAGTGCTTTTGTACCTTGTATTAAAGTTGCAGGTTGTAGCGAATACGAAGCCCCCGTAGCAAGTATTATCCCTTCTGCTACCGAGGGCGATGCTAAGCTCATTCGTGAAAGAGCACCATCAATAATGGTTAGGTCAACGC
>JASBZJ010000142.1 GCA_029983495.1 Porphyromonas sp. | reverse complement strand
TAGCTACATTCAAAAGCAAATTTCGTTTGGACCGCGTGTTCCCAACACCCCCGAACATAAAGCCTGTGCACAGTGGATTATATCAACTCTCGAACAGTTTGGAGCAAAGGTAACTGTTCAATGTGCCGAAACTGTAAATCATAAAGGGCAAAAAGTTCCGCTAACCAATATTATTGCAAGCTATAACCCCGAAAATACCGATAGAATACTTTTGCTTGCACACTGGGACACACGCCCAGTTGCCGATAATGACCCGACCCCCGCACTACAAAATAAGCCCATTTTAGGAGCCGACGATGGTGGAAGTGGCGTAGCTGTTCTTTTAGAACTTGCTCGCTTGCTACAATCAGAAGAGAGTAAACTCGGAGTGGATCTTTTCTTCTGCGATGCTGAGGACTCGGGCGAAAGCAACTCGGAGGAGAGTTGGTGCCTAGGCTCAACCTACTGGAGTAAAAACCCTCATACACCTAACTATAAAGCCAAATATGGTATACTTCTTGACATGGTTGGGGCTAAAGAGGCTCGTTTTTATTGGGAGTATTTTTCAAAAGCAAATGCACCCACTATACTTGCAAACGTTTGGAGCAATGCGGCTGAATTAGGTTTTGCAAAATATTTTATCCAAGCCGATGGTGCCGCATTAACCGATGATCATATCCCTATCATAAAAAATAGTGGCATACCAACAATTGACATTGTAAACTACGACCCCCAACGCCAACAAGGCTTCGGAACACATTGGCACACCCATGCTGATAATATTGATATAATAGATAAAGACGTGCTAAAAGCCGTAGGAGCTACCATATGGGCAACCATTAACCAATAACTTTATTCGAACAACATACTTATACAACAATAGGTTACTATTTAATAGGTCAATGCGCCATGGAAACGAAAACCATAAACGAAATACAGAACGAAATAATTGAGGAACTCGAACCCCTTGAAGATTGGATGGATCGCTACCAAGTGATTATTGAATACGGAAAGGATTTAGAAGAACCAAACGACGAGGATAAGAATCTTAAAAACCTAATACAAGGTTGCCAAAGCCGAGTTTGGATTGTTACTGAGCAACGCGATGGAAGGCTTTATTTTAAGGCCGATAGCGATGCTTTAATTGTAAAAGGTATTGCAGCAATGCTTATTCGGATAGTTAATGGGCAAAAGGCTGAAGATATAGCCAAAGCTAACCTATACATCATTGAAAAATTACAACTCACACAGCACCTTTCGCCAACACGTAGCAATGGACTTTTTGCTATGATTCAACACATTAAACGAGTTGCTATAGAAATGGTTACCAAGCAATGAACAAACTATACCCTAGCTGCCCATACGAGTTTAAACCCGTTTCGCTTAACGACAAAGATACCCTGTTGCCATACCTACAATGCGTTCCTCTGCCGATATGCGATTATGCCTTTACAAATTTGTATGGCTGGAGTCACTACTACAATACCCAATGGGCAATTATGGGGGACAACACCCTTGTTATAAGGTTTATACGCAATAACGCACACTATCCCCTTTATATGTTGCCCCATTGCTCGATGAGTGAATCGCGTATAAAAGCTATCGTTCAGCTCAAGGAGTTCTCTCTTTCAAAAGGATATCCCCTATTTTTTTTCGGAGTTACCCCTCCTTGTAGCAATAACTTAGAGGAAACATTCCCAAACGAGTTCAACTTTGTGTGGAAGGATCGCTCTGTTGATTATATATACACACGCGAAAAACTTGCTAGACTTGCGGGCAAAAAGCTTCAAGCAAAACGGAACCACATTAATAAGTTCAAAAAGCTTTACCCCAACTACATTTACGAGCCACTCCAAAAAAAAGATATTGCTAGCTATCTTGCCTTTGTAGATAAATGGCTTGATGGAGAAGTGGAACCAAACGAAAGCCTTATAGCTGAAAATAAAATGATTCATCGAATACTTGAAGCTTATGAACCCCTGCAACTATTCGGTGGAGTTATTCGTGTTGACAACGCTATTATTGCCTTAACCATAGCTTCGTACATAAACGATACCGTTGTTGACGTGCATGTTGAAAAGGCCGATGTAAACTACGAAGGAGCCTATGCTATAATAAATAACGAGTTTGCAAAAAGCCTACCCGAAACGGTGTTATACCTTAATCGTGAGGAGGACTTGGGCATTCCAGGTTTACGAAAAGCGAAGGAATCGTACCATCCCGACAAGTTACTTGAAAAAGGTGTGGCCATACTAAAAAGCAGTAAACTTAGCCCTTAATTAATATGCCATATGCCACAAAGTAATAACCTAGCCCAACAACTAACCGCTGAACTTTGGAAGGAGGTGTTCTGCGATGAAGACGAATTTTTGTGGCTTTATTTCAACGAAGTTTACAGCCCTAACGAGGTAATGCTTATCACAAACTATGCAACACCTCAGGTAATAGCTCATATCGGTTTCCCCTCCTATTTATTCAAATACGGTAATAAATGGCTTAAAGCAGGGTACCTATCGGGAGTCGCAACCCAAGTTAATGCCCGTGGAAAAGGTTATGCCGAAAGGCTATTACGCGCTACACATGTCACTCTTTGGCAAAGAGGGGCAAGCTTGGCCTTCCTTATACCTCAGGAAAGTTGGCTATACAACTACTATTCTAAAAAAGGCGATTACTTTACAGTGGCAAAAGCTCGAACAATACGAATAGCCAACCCCAACTTTTCGCTTAATACCCCACAACTTTTCCAAAACGACCTCGTTTGGCGAAACAATAACAAGCAAATGCCACAACTATTCATTCCCTACAAGTTATGGCAAGTAGCTTATAAAAGCGCATTGCTAGTGAATGGAGGAGCAATACTAATGCCCAATAACAGCGTGCTTTTTACGGAAAAATCAGAAAAAGTTCCCAGTCAATGGGTAGCACAACTCCCCGAATACAGTAACCATTTTCCTGAAGGAATACTTTCCGAAGCCTATCCTTTTGGCATGCTAAGGCTCATAAACATTCCAAAGGTTATGGATCTTTATGCCAAACTGCATCCAACCCTCACGTGGAAGTTTTCGTTGCTTGATAAGCACATACCATTTAACAGTGGCAACTATTTAGTAAAGCACGGTACACTAAAGTTCCATAAAAGTATGCCTAGGGAGCCTCAATATACTCCCTGTTCACTGGGATTAAAGCTCTTCCCCGAGGCAAATCTATTCTTTGACAAAGTACTTGCCCCAATACCCGAACCACAAGAATAGATGAGAAAAGCTCAGAGGCGAAGAACGTTGAGCCTCAATTCGTCATCCCCCTGAACTCCTCTACACACATAAAGAAACTCTTTGAAAAATACCCTAGAATAAAAGAGCGGATGCTCGAAATTAGCCCCATCTTAAAAAAGCTAACATCACCTTTTGGTCGGGTTATTTTACCTACTGTAACGCTTTCGATGGTGAGCAAACAAAGTAGTATCGATGAAGATAAGCTTATCGAACAAATAAAAGCTCTTATCGACGACCTTTAACAAAACACACAACATACTACCTTTTACCCCCAAAAAAAGGACAGAACCTTTGTGAGTTCTGCCCTTTTTATATTTGGCTAACTTATTAAGCTCGATGGGGATAGATAAATACTAAACCCATGCGAAAGTAATGATAAAGCATTTATGCTGCTTTTTTATTTACTCCACACTTGGGGCTTTTACAATGCTTTTGAGGTGTGCATTCGCACTTTTTACCATCTTTATGGCATTCTTCGCACCCTTGTTGTTTCGCATTAACATGGCACTTAGGCATGTTGCAATGCTTATCGGCAGTACAGTGGCATTTTTTACCAGCTTTAGCTACGTCCTTACCTGCTTTACAACATTCTTTTTTGCCAGCTTTAGCTTCGCTTTTACATGCTTTAGTGCAATTGTCTTTTTTCAAAGTAGCATTATTAGCTACTTTACAACAGCTTTTTTCAGCTTTAGGAACAAAGGTAATTTCGTCAACCAAGCGTTGGCACTTCGCCCACTTATCAATCATGAAAAGAACATAGCGAATATCAACTGAAATAGTTCTTTGCAGTTCAGGTTCAAATTCAAGGTCGCCACTCATAGCTTCCCAGTTACCATCGAATGCGAGACCTATTAAATCGCCATTCTTATCAAAAACAGGGCTACCACTATTACCACCTGTTATATCGTTATTCGAGAGGAAACAGAGGCGTAATTCACCATTTTCGCCATACTGCCCGAAATCACCATGCTTAAGCAGGTTTATAATTTCAGGTTGTACACGGAACTCACTGCTATTTGGATTTTCCTTTTCGAATACACCTTTTTGAGTAGTGTAATAGTTATAGTAAGCACCATCCTTAGGAGCATATCCTCCAACGGAGCCATAGCTTAAACGCATAGTAAAGTTTGCATCGCTAGGCATTAAAGCGTCGGGGTTCATTTGGCGCATTGCTGCAAAGTATAAGCGTTTATTCTTTTGGATATTAAATTGAGTTTCTTGATCGGCAACACTAATTCTACGATAGGCCTCAACAACATCGTTCCAAAGTTCAACAGCGGGGTCTTTTTCGAGAGTAGCTTTACGCTTATCAGCCGCAAGTTTCATTGTAGCATTCAGTTTATCCTTGTAAGGAACAACGCTATTATTGAAAACATACTCGGCATACTTATCGCTACTACCACCATACTTTTTATCGATTCTACTATAAAGGTTTGGAATCATTTCGGCACCACCATGCTTACGAACAATATCAAGCATTGCAGGGAGTACCTTTCGATCGAGAGCTGGGCTATAATCCTTGTATTTTTCTTCAATATACTTTGCAAAGTGTTTTGCTTCATCGCTGTTTAAATCAGCTTGTTGTGCATACTGGTTAGCATAGTTAGCAAGTAAAGGCACTTCGGTACCGCCAATTAATGCTTCGTACAAGTAAGTAAGCTTTTTGTTATTTTCGCCAACCTTGCTGTAATCAGTTTTCAGTTCCGAAAGAATGTTCCCATACTCAGCAGATTTATTATTTTCCTTAACCCACTTATCGAAAGCTTTTTCTTCGGCTTCTTTACGAGGTATCAGTTTAAGGTTTTCAACACCAAGGTTCATGCCAATTGCATTCTTCCAGTAGTTTGCACTTTGCGAATACTTAGCAGCAT
>JASBZJ010000141.1 GCA_029983495.1 Porphyromonas sp. | reverse complement strand
CTGCTATACTTTTTCTACCTTTGTTGCCACAACGCAGCTACTAGCAGGTTAGCGTTCTACAACAAACCCATTTTTTTAATAAGGGGAAAAAGTATAACTAACAAAAAGAGTATTATATGACAATTCTATTTGCTGTTTTAGGTGTAATAGCAAGCATTGCAGTTATTTACTACGGAGCCAATTTTTTTACCGATGGAGCTTCGTCAATGGCAAAAAAACTGCACGTAAGCAGTATGGTAATAGGTCTAACTGTAGTTGCATTTGGCACATCAGCTCCCGAACTTGCCGTAAGTCTAACATCAGCGATTAAAGGGAGTTCGGGGATATCGCTAGGGAACATTGTAGGTAGTAACATTTTTAATGTTTTGGTAGTATTAGGGTTAACCCTGCTTATCTGCCCCATTGCCATACAGCGGTCTACAGCAAAAATCGAAATGCCTTTTCTTATTCTACTTTCAATACTTCTGGTAATATTGGCAAAGGATACCTCTTTCCTCGGTGGCCATGCCGATATTATTTCAAGGCTCGATGGATTGGTATTTATCATCCTCCTAGGCATCTTCTTCATTTACATATTACGATTAACAAAGCACCATCAAAAACACACAACTAAGACCAATAACGAACCTCCTATAAAGGAATATAGCTGGCTAGCATCGATAGGCTTATTCCTATTAGGTCTAGCAATGCTAGTAGGTGGGGGTGTGCTATTTACAAATAGTGCCGTAGCCATTGCCGAGGCATTGCATGTAAGCGAAGCCGTAATTGGTGTAACCCTTGTAGCTGCTGGTACATCTATTCCCGAACTAGCAACAACCCTTGTAGCTGCACGAAAAAAGCAAGTAGATATGGCCGTAGGCAATATTGTTGGGAGCAACATACTTAATATACTCCTTATCGAAGGGCTTGTATCCGTTATTCAACCAGTTGATGCCTCGGGTATAACATTACTTGATATGTGGAGCATGGTTGGTGCAGTTGTTCTATTAACCTTGCTTACATTTGTAGGGAAACGCTATAAACTAAACTACATTTCGGGCATAATACTATTACTAGGCTACGTGGTCTATGCCGTATGTCGCCTAACGGTATTTGCATAATTCCGCCTCCGTTTAGTAATACATGCTACACTTCAACTAGGGTAAATACTAATGTGTTATAGCTACGTAACCAGCGAAAAGCAATTCAACATTAAAGTTCAATTACTGTACTATCCATGCTTAAAACTATTACTCCTATAATCAGCCTAGCCCTTTTCAGCATGATAACCACATCGTGCAACGGCAAAGCAAATCAGCAGGGAACAACGCCCGTGGTACGAGCTAGTGATTCAACGATGGTAGTACCCCAACAAAATGCCCTAAGTGCTATGCTTACAGCAAACGATATTGTTACCGAGCGTAAGCTTAAATACGATAAGCATACCCTTGAGGATACATACCCTTACAATGATACAACACGAAGTATTGCTTGGGAAGAAATAAAACAACAGCTTGCTTTTATTGAAAATGCACAACAAAGCGATGTTAATTGGGGGGTGCTATGTAATTATAAAAATCTTCGAGGCGAAGCTCCTCTAGTAAAAGATTGGAAACGCAATGCCTATAAAAGGGTATCGGATATGTTCCATACCGAACGATACCAATCGGTACCCCTATATAGCGAAAACGCCACAACTACCGCATTACGCTATGGGCGCGATGGTTGGCCAATTAAAATTTTGGGCGAGGTAGGTTCGTACATTCACCTCGAACTATTGGAAATCGAAGGTCAATGGTTAGCCCCCAAGAAGTATGTCGATAGCCTTGGACACAGCGACAGTGTAAAATTTGAACACGTGGTTATAGTTGATAGAAATAACCAGTATGGGGTAACACTCGAAAGAAGTGAAAAAGGCAAATGGTTAGCACGAAGTGTAAACCCTGTAACAACGGGTCGATTTAAACCTCCTTATGCTCAGCCTACACCCCTAGGGATATTTGTTCTTCAGGAAAAGAAAACAAAAATGTTCTACACCAAAGACGGCAGTAGCGAACTTGCTGGTTATGCCCCATTTGCTTCGCGCTTCACTAATGGAGCATACTTGCACGGAGTTCCCACCCAAAACCCACATGCCGACTATAAGGAATGGAGTTGGTCGTTAGGCACTGTACCACGCTCGCACATGTGTGTACGCAATGCCTCGAGCCACGCAAAATTTATATTCGATAACTTCCCTACTAAGCGTACATTTGTTGTTATTATTGGCAAAGAGTTCGATAATGAATAGCATCACCCCAAACAAACCAACCTAGTAAAAGAATTCGCATAGAACAAATTGCTATATCGATATTATAATGTAACTTTGTAAGAGAAAAGAAAGAATATCAGCCAGTAAGCTCTATACCACCTATGCGAAGGTATAGTACCCCAACCCAAAGGATGCGAGTTAAGCAAAAACAAATGCCACTGCTCCCCAAGAATATATATACCATAGAACACTAATTTGACGCAATACTTGCATGGACACACAACAGAATTTCCGAATTGAAAGCGACCTCCTTGGAGAAAGAGAAATTGCTAATGATAAACTTTATGGCGTACTAACGCTTCGTGGAATTGAAAACTTTCCTATAAGCAACTTTCATTTGAACGAATACCCTCGGTTTATTGAGGGGCTTGCATACACAAAGTGGGGTGCTGCCGAAGCTAACTTCAAACAGAATCTCCTTACCGAAGAACAATACAACGCAATCGTTGCTACCTGCAAAGAGATTCTTGAGGGTAAGCATCACGATCAATTCCCTGTAGATATGATACAAGGGGGTGCAGGTACTACAACAAACATGAATGCAAACGAGGTTATAGCTAACCGTGGGCTTCAACTTATGGGGTACAATGCTGGCGAACACAAATACTTGTCGCCTAACGATCATGTAAACTGTAGCCAATCAACTAACGATGCTTACCCAACGGCTATTCACCTTGGACTTTATGCTTCGCACCTCCGCCTAGTACCTTTTATCGAACGCCTGGTAGCATCGCTACGCAAAAAAGGGGATGAATTCAAAACCGTTGTAAAAATGGGTAGAACTCAATTACAAGATGCAGTTCCTATGACCCTCGGTCAAACATTCCATGGCTTTGCTTCGATAATAGAAGAAGAAATAGCAAACCTCGATTTTGCTGCAAAACAATTCCTAACCATTAATATGGGAGCCACTGCAATTGGTACAGGTATTTGTAGTGAACCTAACTACGCTGAACTTGCTACAGAAGCCATTGCAAAAATTACGGGTTGGGATGTTAAGCTAACACACGACCTTGTTGGCGCAACGAGCGATACAAGTGAAATGGTTGGCTATAGCAGTGCCCTAAAACGCTTAGCAATTAAATTAAATAAGGTAGCAAACGATATACGCCTGCTGTCGAGTGGACCTCGTACTGGACTTAACGAAATCGACATACCAGCTCGTCAGCCTGGCAGTTCGATTATGCCAGGAAAAGTAAACCCCGTAATACCCGAAGTAATGAGCCAAGTATGCTACAAAGTAATGGGTAACGACTTTACAGTAACAATGGCAGGCGATGCTGCTCAAATGGAGCTTAATGCCATGGAACCCATAATGGCTCAATGCTGTTTCGAAAGTATCGATCTTATTGCAAATGGCATGGAAACCTTCCGCACACTGTGCATTGAAGGTATAAAAGCAAATGCCGATGTTTGCCAAGGCTACGTACGTAATAGCATTGGTATTGTTACAGCCCTTAACCCTATTATTGGCTATAAAAACTCTACTAAAATTGCCAAGGAAGCAATCGAAACGGGTAAAGGCGTATACGACCTCGTACTTGAACACGGTATTCTTACGAAAGAGGATCTCGACACTATTCTGAGTGCTGAAAATATGATTCAACCTGTGAACCTCCATCATATCAAACCGCTCAAGCAACTTTAAACAAACATATAAGGAATCCGCAATACGAAAAAAGGTATCCCTAAATGGTGATGCCTTTTTTCTATTCCTTAGCAATCATAATAATGCGTAAAAAACTTTGTAGAATACTTTATTAGTTTACCTCTCACACAAATCCCGTGATAACGAAAAACATACATACCCCTCGCTATTTTTCCTGCAGTCAGTATCAGCACAATACAAGCAAGTTGGAAAGGCTATATTAAAGTATTCAGTATGCCCCTTTTTTCAAAGGTCTCTATAAAGCCTTATCTTTGCACAAGTAATATCATTTCCTATGATACTATTCCGTAAGTTTTCGTGCCACTACCTAATTATTCTAGGGTTATATACATTGCTTATTATTGGTTGCTCGGGCAACACAAAAAACACATGCAAGCTGGTAGTAACCTGGAAGAATATGCCCCAACAAGCCAATGGATATTTGTTATTAAAGCACAATAACAACGAGCGACACGAAGTTGTAGATACCCTCATAACGAAAGGGGAACAAGGTAAAGCCCGAGCTCGTATTACTGTTCCTCAATTAGGTGAATCGCAGCTTATTATTGCTACCGAAAATGGCGAATGCTATATTCCATTAACTGTTACAGCGGGGAGGAAAGTAAAAGTAACCATCGATTGGCAACAACCGTGGTTATACACAGCTACGGGTTATGCCGAAGTAAACCTGAGGAATAAACTCATCCGAAAATTAGGAAAGCTCAAAACGCATAACGAAATGCTCGAGATTGCAGCTCAATTCATCGATAAACATGCAACCGAAAAAGGGGTTACCGAACTATCGCAAGAATTTTTCCCTTCATGGCAAGGAGCTGTAGACTTTATTAAGTACACAAAGCGCGATACCATTTCGCGAGCCCTAACCTATCTGCATCAAAACTACAACTTATACCGCACTCGACTTAATAATAATTACTCCCTTCAAAATATACCTTGTCTGCTAACCGACACATTACAATCGCTTGCTAACTACCGTTCCATTCCCTATGAAAAGGTATTTGTTGTTGAGTTAGCAAAACACCCCTCAAAAAATGCAGGAGAACAAAAATATGATAAACGTTTCGTGGCCGATAGCTTATGCCAAGCCTTGTTTGTTATCTCGTATTTTCAACAATCCAATATTACCTCTAAAACAAGCCTCTTCCCTGCAAAAACGGACAGTATA
>JASBZJ010000140.1 GCA_029983495.1 Porphyromonas sp. | reverse complement strand
GAACCACTCGAACTTTGGGAAAGCAACCCCTTTGAACCCGAAATCCGAAACGGCAAAATTTATGCTCGTGGGGCTGATGACGATAAAGGGCAAAGTACAACACAAATACTCGGGCTTAAAACAGCACTTGATTTGGGTTACGTAAAAACTAACATAAAAATCATTCTCGAAGGGGAAGAGGAGATTGGCTCGGTTAACTTAGAAGATTTTTGCCTTAAGTATAGGGATCTGCTTAAGAGCGATATTATTGTTGTTAGCGATACCAGCATGATTAGCCCTAACGTGCCGAGCATAACAACTGGTTTGCGGGGGTTATCGTACCTCGAAATAGAAGTTACAGGTCCCGACCATGACCTTCATAGTGGGCATTATGGTGGTGCGGTTGCAAACCCAATTAACGAACTGTGCAAACTTATTGCCGGCGTAGTTGACGAAAAAGGGCGTGTTACAGTACCTGGTTTTTATGATGATGTTGTGCCTCTAACCAAAGAAGAAAGAGAAATGATTGCCCAAATACCTTACGATGAGGAACAGTATAGAAAGGAAATTGGTGTAGATGCTCTTTTCGGTGAAGAAGGTTACCATACTCTTGAACGAAATAGCTGTCGCCCCAGCTTTGACCTTTGCGGGATTTGGGGTGGATACACTGGCGAAGGGGCTAAAACGGTTATTCCTTCGAAAGCTTACGCCAAGTTTAGCTCGCGACTCGTTGCTAATCAGGATAACGAAAAAATTTCAAAACTGTTCGTAGACTATTTCGAACGCATTGCTCCCCCCTATATAAAGGTTAAAGTAACACCTCATCATGGAGGTCAAGGTTTTCTTTGTCCAATAGATCTTCCAGCTTACAAAGCTGCTGAAAAAGCGGTAGAAATAGCTTTTGGCAAACGGCCACTAGGTGTTAGGAGTGGTGGAAGTATTCCTATTATTTCAACTTTCGAACGTGTTCTAGGGGTTAAATCCATTCTTATGGGCTTTGGTCTTTCTACCGACGACATTCACTCGCCTAACGAAAATTATCCCTTGGAAATGTTCTATAAAGGAATTGAAGCTTCGGCTGAGTTCTACAGAATATTTGGCGAAGAAAACTAAATGATAAATTTAGGTTAGTAAGAAGAATATGCCTAGTATTCGATCTACTAAACTATAGCACATTAAGTGCCCCTGCGGGTTTAAGAGTCTTTTTTTACAAAGCTCTATTAAACGTGGGGGCATTTTCGATTAGTTGTATAATTGAATTCGGATGAACATAACGCTTATAAAAAATGCTCTCGTAAATGGGCAGGAACAGGATATCCTTATTGAAGGAGAACGTATCAAGGCTATTGGTGTAAATCTAAAAGGTATTGGCTACACCCAATTAATAAATGCGAGAGGGTTAATTGCTGTACCAGGTATGGCAAACCTACATACCCATGCTGCCATGACAATATTCCGTGGTTATGGCGACGATTTACCTCTGTTTACGTGGTTGAATGATTATATTTGGCCCGTTGAGGCGCACCTCACCGAGGATGATGTATATTGGGGTGTTCGTTTAGCATGCCTTGAAATGATACGAACAGGCACAACATGTTTTTTGGATATGTATAGCTTCCCCCTGGCTACGGCTCAGGCTGTTGAAGATAGCGGTATGCGAGCTGTTGTAAGCTATACCCTTTTCGATCGAGGCGAGGAAGCTCGTGCAAAGCTCGACCGCGAAAACTGTTATAAATATCTCACAGAATTTAAGCGTTTTTCGGATCGTGTTACATACTCTATTGGACCTCATGCTATATATACAGTAAGCGATAAGCAATTGCAATTCTGTCGCAACTTTTCGGACGAAACAGGTGTTATTGTTCATTTACACCTTTCGGAAACACAAAAGGAAGTAGATGACTGCCTAGCTGAGCATGGCAAACGACCAGCACTTTACCTCGATAGCATTGGTGCGCTTAACAAACACTTTGTTCTGGCTCATAGCTTATACCTAAACGACGAAGAACTAAATGTTATTGCACATAACCAAGCAGCGTGCGTGCATAACCCAGCCTCGAACATGAAGCTTGCTAGTGGCTTAGGTTTCAGGTTCGATGATATGCTTAAACTTGGAATTCCAGTTGGAATAGGAACCGATGGTTGCTCCTCAAGCAATAACTTAGACATGTTCATTGCTATGCGCCTTGCAGCGTTACTGGGTAAAGTTTCATTCCTAAACCCTACTGCGTCTACTGCTCCATCTATCTACAACGCCGCAACTAGCACTGGTTATAACATACTCGGCATTGATGGGGGTAGGCTCGAAGCTGGAGCTTTGGCTGATATTTGTTTACTACGTTCAAAAACACCTATTATGGCTCCGTGCCATAACCTTACAAGTAACTTAGTTTATTCGGCCGATGGATCGGTAGTCGATACAACCATTGTTAATGGAAGTACTCTGATGCTCCATGGGAACATTGAGGGGGAGGAAGAAGTGCTTGAACAAGCTACTAAACGTGCTTATCAATTAATTCAAAAGTATGGTATAAGGGCTAACTAACCCGCTAATAATAACGCTGAACAAAAATTAAAAACATAATCATGATTGAACTGAAACAATACCAAGAAGCGGCCAACTATTTAAATGAACGTATGCCAATACACCCTAAAGTGGGGATCATTTTAGGGAGTGGCTTAGGCGAATTGGCCAACAAAATTGAAAATGCCACCATAATACCTTATGGCAAAATACCTCATTTCGTAAAATCAACAGCTGTAGGTCATAAAGGTAACTTTATTATTGGAACGATTGCAGGCGTTCCTGTAGTAGCTATGCAAGGACGGTTCCACTATTACGAAGGGTACCCTATGGAGGTTGTTACTTTCCCCATTAGGGTTATGAAACTAATTGGAATTGAAACATTGTTTGTTAGCAATGCGGCAGGTGGTGTTAACGAAAACTTTCATGTTGGCGACCTCATGATTATTCGCGACCACATAAATATGCTTCCCAACCCTCTTATTGGTCCTAACAACGATAATTTTGGTGTTCGCTTCCCCGATATGACACGTGCTTACGACCGAGAACTTATTACCATTGCAGAAAAGGTGGCTAGCGAAAATAATATTGCCATACATAAAGGGGTGTACGTTGGGCTAACTGGACCTAGTTACGAAACACCAGCAGAGTACAAATTCTACCAAAAAGGAGGTGGTGATGCCATTGGTATGAGCACAGTACCCGAGGTCGTTGTTGCCCGCCATGCTGGTATACGTGTATTTGGCATTTCGGTAATTACTAATGAGGGGTGGCATTTCGATGGTGACTATACCAACGATGCAAACGAAGTTATTGAAGCTGCAAACGCAGCTGGAGAAAAAATGGCAACACTATTTACAGGTATACTTAAAGCACTATGATAATTCCGTATGGAACCAAATAGTAGCTTTAAAATTGAGCAACAGCTTAAGCAAATTAGGCAACAGGTATGGCGATTGAGGGATGGATCTATAGCATCATCCCTTCGCGAAAAGGAAGTTAACTATGCCTATAATTTGGGCGTTCCTATCCCTCAATTGCGTTTGTTAGCTAATCAGTTCAAAAAAAATGAATTGTTAGCCACTACCCTATTGGCGCAACACACGCGCGAGCTTTTACTCTTAGGATATATGATGTTCCCTATCGATGCTGTAACTCCCAATAACATTCTTGCATTGCTAACTACAGCATCCACCCCCGAGTTGCAGGATAATTTTGCCTTTCATATTGTTAGTGAGGTTACAAGTTTCGATGCTATCACATACATATTGTTAAATGCTCCTGTAGAAAACAATAATGCCTTATCAATAGTACTAACTGCTGCGACCAAAAGATTGCATTTAGGCAGATCACTTACAAAAAATGCTATAGATATTCTCTTCGCACACATTCAAAATGAGCTACTACACCCTTCCGTTATAAACTTTATACACTCAGCTGAAGAAAAAACGGAGCTAAAGCCTTATTTGTTGGAACTTATTACGAACTGGAAAAACCAACAAAATAGCCTAATAAAAAAACAATTTGCCGAAGAAATAGCTGTGGATTTGGGCTAGGAAATAGCAGTTAGGTTTCTTTGCAACAAACTTTCATTCAAAATGAATAAATGATTTAACAACAAACATAAAGAATAGAACAATAAAGTATGAAATTTACAAGCGAAAACAACAATTATTATCCTCCAGAATGTACTTCCATACTGGTCGGTAAAAAACAAATGAACGACGGCTCGTTAGTTGTAGCACGTTCGGAAGATTGGAATGCAATGATTGCAAAAAACTTCGAAATTTATCCCAATCGTGAGCCGGGACCCACTCAGTTTGTTGCTCTCGATAGTCCTTTTCGATGCACACTTCCCGAAAAAGCTTTAGGCTACACCGCCTTAGCTCCTTTTCACTTACCTGGTCATTGGGGTAGCGCGGGCTTTAATACCGCAGGTGTTGGTATGAGTGCTACTGAAAGTATTTTTAGTAATGCTAAAGCACTCGAAGCCGACCCAATGCCCGAAAATGGAATTGGCGAAAATGCTGTGTTCAATATTGTTCTTCCCTATATTCACTCTGCCAAAGAAGGCGTTGAACGTTTAGGAAGCCTTATTGAAAAACATGGTGTTATGGAAGGCTTTGGGGTTGGCTTTGTTGACCAAAACGAAGCTTGGTACCTCGAAACAGCATCGGGGCACCGTTGGCTTGCTACTCGTATGCCTAAGGACAAATACTTTGTTACAGGCAACCAAAGTAGACTAAGGAAATACGACCCTAGTGACAAGAAACATTACTTGGCAAGTAGCGATTTAATTGAGTTTGCTGAAAAACATGGACTGTATGATTCTACAAAGGGCGAATTCGATTTTCACGAAGCTTATGCTCGTGATGAAAAACTCGATACTACTTACAATTACCCTCGTGTTTGTGGTCTGCAAGCAATGTTTAGCCCAACAATAAACAATGATATTACTTGTAATTCCTTCCCCGTGTTTGCAGAAGCAAAGGATCTTATTACTATCGATCAGCTTCGCGAAGCATTTCGTTTCCATTACAACAATACTGAACACGACCCATACCTAAACAGTAACCCTAAGGAAACCTATAGACCAGTATCGATTTTCCGCACTACCCAAACACACATTTTACAAGTTCGCCCTGAGCTTCCCCAAGCTATAGGATGCG
>JASBZJ010000139.1 GCA_029983495.1 Porphyromonas sp. | reverse complement strand
CAGAATCGATTAAATAATCGTGCTTGCTCGGCACAACTATATTATTGTTTCACCCTTAAGTACGTTCATTTATGGCAACAACGCATTTTTTTAAACCCACATTGCTTTTAGCGTCATTGCTACTTGCTGTAATAATGGGGTGTAGTAAGCCTACGAATCACCCCGTTATAGAAAACGAGGAAGCATATTTCGAAGTACTATTCGATAGTAACGAAAATATAAATCCCTCAACCCCCACAAACCCAAGTACCGTAGTAATTTGGACCTATAACACGTGCGAAGTTCCCTTTAGAATACGAGGAAAAGGACTCGACAAAATAATCGCAAAACTCGAACCAGAAAGCAATGCAAACAACTTTATTTCGTTAATAACAGAAAAACGAAGTACAATAAAAGAATCCTCTTCAGAACTTGAAGAGCGAAACTATAGCTTGCGATTCAAAGCGAATTCAGGCTCTACTCCTCGAACCTCTGTGCTAATGGTTACAGATGCAAAAAAACATACTTTGTCGATTAAGCTAATACAAGTAACTGGTACCAAGGTCACACCGCAACCAGCTCGAGTACTTGCACTATCGTATATGGCGCATTATAACGTTGGAAAAACTCCTGGCACTTGGGCTACAAACAATCATACCAACACTTCGGGGTATTTCGATTATAATTCGGCAAAAACTGTTGCTCCCGAAGGGTTTCACACTCCAACCGCCAAGGAACTAAGTGCTGTATTTAGCTCACGCGAAGCTATTTTTTTAAGCTCGGCGATTCCCTACAATGTTATTAACGACTTAGAGGAAGTAACCATAGGCAATAAAAGCTATGCTGTGTTTAGTTCGTATCACTCGAAAAATGGAGTAAGCTACGCAATAAAAAACATGCCTATTCCGCAAGCAATATCTTCTTTAGCCGATAAAACTACATTAGAACCACTTCGTAACTACTCCTATTTAGCCGCATACCGCTACACCATGGTTAAGGACTATTACTCGAAGCAAGATAGTTCCCTTGTGCATGTAAAGGCTATTTACTTAGGCGAAAAGTACCAAAATATTACTCTTGAAGAGATTTCGAATGAACAGTTTTGGAACAATCCACAAGGTGAATACGAAGAGCGTTGGCTACCAGCGTGCGGATTACTCACAACCCCCAATGATACAACCCCAACCGACAAAGATATTCGTGCTGCATATTGGAGTACGTCAACATTTGGAGTAGCCTACGCTCGTTATCTTTACTTTAGTCGACTTTATTCTGGGAGCAATGTAAAGAGTCATCGAAGCGTTAAGATGACTATTCGCCCCTTTGTAAACCACGAATAATACTGAAACAAAAACCTTACAGTTAATACAAACTTACTTATGAAAACAACACAACAACTAAATACTTTACTACTTGCAATGCTATGTGTTATTTCTGTCAGCATTGGCTCATTAACGGCACAAGTTAAAAATCCCGGGAAACTTTATTCGCTAACCACTAGCGAAGGGAATTTGAAAAAAGATCTCTTCACCCTTGTAGGAGGCGAGGAAAACTTAACGAGCATTACAAACCTACGCATTACCGGGGCAATTAATGAAAATGATGTTGCGGATCTAAAGCTATTACTGATGTATGGACCGAACTTAGGGCAAAAAGCATTACTGCTTAGGCTTGACCTTAGCAACTGCTCCTTGCCCAATAATACACTCGAAACTACCGCATTTGGGCAAACAGCCGTAAAGGAATTAATACTACCTCAAAGTTTGGAAGTTATTGAAGCTAATGCTTTACTCGACTCTAGAGTAGAGTTTCTAACCATTGGAAAAAACACAAAAACCATTTGTGGCAAACGGTACACACCAGGAACAACTTATAAAGATGTGTGGAATGGCTTAACACGATTACCTATACTAAAGCAGATAAAAATCGACCCGGAAAATAAAGTTTACAAAGTAGTAGATAATGTACTGTACACAAAGGATGGAAAGCTACTAATATTATACCCCAATCAACGAGCAGGAGAAAGATTTGTTACCCCCAATGAAACTATCGAAATTGGTACGGCTGCCTTTATGGGTAATTCATTTCTTACAGAAATAGACCTTAACAAGGTTGAAGTTATTTCAAACTCCGCTTTTAGTAACTGCGAAAAACTACGAAAAATAAGCTGGGGTACAAAGCTAAAAACCATTGGGGACTATGCTTTCAACAGAATTATTACAGAAAAGTTAGTACTAAACGATAAAGACCTAATGAAAATTCTACTCCCTGAAGGGCTAGAATACATTGGAAAATCAGCATTCGAACCCACACTTGGGATACAATCGATTACATTACCATCAACAGTAACTTTTCTTGGCGAAAAATGCTTTGCGGGGGATGGAATTTACTATTCACACCTGCAAACATTGGACATGAGCAAAGCAACCTCTTTGCAAGCTATTCCCACTTATATGTGCTACTACGCAAACCAATTGGGAAACGTTATTTTTCCCAGCGAAGGGAATCTTTCGAAAATTGGAGAAGGAGCCTTTTTAAGTTGCTCGGGGTTAAAAAAGATTGATATCCCCAATTCGGTAAAAGTAATCGATCGACAAGCATTTATGATGTACGATGAAATAAATTCCACCCAATTAAACGAAGTAACCATAGGGAACGGAGTTGAAGAAATACACGAAAACGCATTTGCCAAACTTAAAGCTCTGCAATCCTTTTCAATTGCTACAACTACCCCACCTATTTTACAGGATGCCGTTTTTGCGCAAACACCTTGCAACGATGCTACACTATTCGTTCCATCGGAAGCGATTGATAATTATAAAAACAAGGAGCCTTGGAACAAGTTCAAACAGGTTCAGCCTCTTTCGAAAAATGAACCTAATACAAACAGTAACCGACCTTGGGTAATAACAAACAACAACAGCATTGAGGTAGTTCCTCCTTCAGCTGGTATACTGAGTATTTACTCGATAAATGGTAAACGCCTTTACCACAGAAATATAAATACTCCCAGGGAACAAGTAACAATAAGGATTCCCAAGGGAACATATATCGTAAATATTACACCAACTACCAACGAAGCAACTATAACAACAAAGGTTACCATATAGCTTTATACGCTATTCCTTTAATAGGAGGTATGCTATAATTGTAAAAAAGGGAGGGGAGGAGTAGTACAATTGCAGCTCCTCCCCTTTTTGCGTTATAATTCTTCTAAAATGTTTTGTTCGGGTAGTCTCTAGAACGAAAACTTAACGCCACAAACAAGGGTTCGTGGAGCAAGAGGTCCATATATATACGCACTATCGCGGTTGGCACCTCTGTCGTAATCCTTCTGAAAAGCATTAAATATATTGCTTACACCAACATTAAACTCAAGTATGGTATTATTAATACTCAGTCCATACGCCAGCTTAGTACTAAATTCTGCCATTACGGGGCTTTCCTTTAGCTCATCAATACGAATATTTCTACTGCCATCTTCTGCATTAACCCCTAGGTTGTCGAAGTAAGTATTAAACTTACTTGCATCATTACCTGCGGTAATATCGCTTAATGCTGCACCTCCACCAAAGAATATCGAATGGGGAACTTTCATTTTCCCAAAAAGGTTTCCTGAAAAGGAGATATTCAACCGTTCAACAGGTTCATAATTGAGGGTAAAATAACCATACACATTCGGTGTGCGCAACATTTCATCCGTTGTTTGCGATTCATTCACAACAGCTCCATTTTCAACTAATGGCGAACCTCCGTTTGCAATAGGCACATCGTTTACTGTTTTTACATATTCCCCCCATTCAATGGGTTTATCGTATTTGTGCGAAACTAAGCTAAGACCAGCCTGAAACTGTAATGAACGTAGAGCAATTTTTCCTTCGAGGTTTACACCATATACTTTTGCACCTTCACCATTGATACGGTTGTAATACCTAAAACCTTGTACAATTCTATCCGTTTCCTCATCAACAAAGATATTCTGAATACGATTAAAAAAGCCCTCGACCAATAAGTTAGCCTGAACATTTTCCCAATGGGCATACATGTCGCTACTGAGCGTAAAGGAGTGGCTACTTTCAGGGGCAAGGTTTGGGTCGTTGAATATTTTCTTCTGTTCGCCATTTGCAAAGCCTACATGTAACTCTTCATCAAAAAGTTGTGGAGCCCTGAACCCTTTTGCATAGCTAAACCTAAGGTTTATATCCTCGTGAGGGTTATAACGCATAGTTACACGTGGGCAAAAGATAGGTTTCTTTACAAGTGTGTGTTCATCTAATCGACCGCCGAATAACAGCGAAAGTGCATCATTCTTCCATTCAAGTTGTAATATTTGGCTCCATATATTCAACTTCTGGCTTATTCCTGGGAAAGCACTCATAGGCTTTCCATTTTCGTCTTTAGCGGGCGTTCCATCATCGTTTAGTGCAGGTTCCCAATACCGAATAGGCGTAACATCACTTAATTGGTCGTACATATGCTCAACACCAACCAATAACTGTGCAGGCATAAAAAGCAAGTTATCGATAGAATATGTATACTGTACTCCCGAGTTTATAGTAAGCCCTTTAGTTAACCCAAAATTATCGCCATATCTTTCTTTAGGCAAAGGGGATCCAACGCCAGGTTCTCCACCAGGAAGATTTAGATCTTCCCAAGCTCCAACACCACCGTAATAACTTTTACGGTTAACATTTTGTGCAGAAGAGAATATGCTAATGTGATGTTTGAGGTTTGCACTTTCCGTATCGAATTTTAGGTTACCACTATAAATACTATGATCCAGTCGTTCCGAAATTTGTACAACGTGATCTGGTAGCTCGAGATTATCGCCACCACGTCGGTGTTCCTGAATTGTATGTACTTCACCAGTAAATTGCGAGCGATCGGCAACTCTATAAAAAGCTCTTGCCCCGAATGAACGGCTGTCAAGTTCGCCTAATTCGGTAAAACCATCGCCATCAGCATCCCAACCTTTTCTATTTCGTGCTTGGCCAAAAAATATGGCACCCGCTTTATTTCCATCGGCAAGAACAGAAGCATTAAAACTTAGGTTATTATCGGGCTTTTTCATTCCCGTAAGCGAAAAACTTTCCTCTATCATTGCACTATTCCCCGATGGGTTTTTAGTAATGATATTTATTACACCTCCTATTGAACTGGAACCATATAATGCCGAGCCTCCACCCCTAACAACTTCGATTCGTTCAACCATGCTTGTAGGTATTTGTTCCAACCCGTAAATACCAGCTAGTGCGCTAAATATTGGGCGACTATCGAT
>JASBZJ010000138.1 GCA_029983495.1 Porphyromonas sp. | reverse complement strand
AGAAATAAAGGGGGGGGGATGAGCCAAGAATCTTGTTTTGACACACCCTCCTACAAATACCCACATAAATACCCATACAAAACAACAATACGAATCATGGTAAATTATTACGGAGGTGTGACCAACCTTCATTTAGCCACACCTCCGAAGAATAAAAAACACAAATTCCCCTTTCTAAGGGGCTGGTTTATAAAACAATTCGAGTACCCCGATTATTTGATATGCTCGAAACGTGCCGTAAAGAAACGTAGTTGCTTAGGTTCGTAAACGAACTTCAATCCACGAATATCGTGGCGATGTTTATATAGCTTCTTAACTACACCGGCAACAACATCCATATGCGCATAAGTATACACACGACGAGGAATAGTTAAGCGTACAGTTTCGAGTTTTGGTTTGTGGTTTTCGCCCGTATCCTTATCACGACCGGCCGATACAATTCCGCGCTCCATGCTTCGAACACCACCTTCGATATAAAGTTCAGCGGCAAGGCTTTGTGCAGGGAACTGCTCCTGTGTTAAGTGGTCGCAGAAACGACGTGCATCGAGGAACACAGCATGCCCACCAACAGGTTCAATAATAGGTATACCCGCATCCTTAAGCAAATCGCCCAAATAGCGTACTTGTAACACACGGTGTTGAATATACTCGTATTGCAACGATTCCTTCAACCCTATGGCCATAGCTTCCATATCACGGCCAGCCATACCTCCGTACGAGGGCATACCTTCGTAAACTACTACAAGTTCCTTAGCCGCCTCGAAAAGGTGATCGTCGTTCATACAAAGGAATCCCCCAATGTTTACAAGGCAATCCTTTTTACCGCTCATGGTACAGCCATCGGCATAGCTAAACATTTCGCGAACAATTTCCTTAATGGTTTTATTCTCGAACCCTTTTTCCTGTTCCTTAATAAAGTAGGCATTTTCAACACAGCGTGTAGCATCGAAGAATACCTTAATACCATGTTTTTTAGTAAGCTCGCGAACTTGGCGCATATTTTCCATCGAAACAGGTTGCCCACCCGCAAGGTTTACCGTAACTGCCAAACAAACGTAAGCAATATTTTCGGCACCCTTTTCCTCAATAAGGCGTTCGAGCTTAGCCAAATCAACATTTCCTTTAAAAGGCACATTGAGTGTTGAGTCGTGAGCTTCGTCGCGAATAATATCGTAAAATATGCCGCCATTATGCTCTTGGTGGTAGCGTGTTGTAGTAAAATACATGTTGCCGGGAACATACTGCCCAGGTTTTATAGCAATACGGCTAAGCAAATTTTCTGCTCCTCGCCCTTGGTGGGTAGGAACGAGGTGTTTAAACCCAAAAACCTCCTTAACCGTAGCATCGAGGTGATGGAAGTTTCGGCTTCCAGCATAAGCCTCATCGCCACACATCAGGCCACCCCATTGGCGGTCGCTCATAGCATTTGTACCACTATCGGTAAGGAGGTCGATATACACATCCTCGCTATTAAGTAGGAAGGTGTTCCAACCAGCTTCTTCCATTTTCTTAATACGCGCTTCGCGGTCGATCATGCTTACGGGTTCAACGCTCTTGATGCGGAAAGGCTCCGCGGGGTACTTTGTGAAGTCAATCATGTTATTTTCTTTAGTTTAGTATTGTAATAATGTTATCCGTAAAAATTGAGGCAAACAATAAATGCTTTACCTCGTTTCCAATAACAAATATAAGGTTTTTATTGGTAATTCAAAAAAACAGTGCGCTGTAGGGGCGTAAATTTATTGGTTTCGTATCATACAGGCGATGCAGTAGCCCCCCGAATGAACAATTAATATGAGACTGTTGACTTTTGCAACAGTCTCAATATTGTGTTTGCCCGTACAGCTTGCGAAGTACTTTCGTTATTTGTTATCGCTGGGGTAAAATTCAAACAAAACGCAAGCGAAACGCTTTGGGAAAAAGGTTATTCAAACGCCCGCGTGTAGCATTTCCCAAGCCTATAGGAATACCTTTATAAGTTAAACATACAAAACCATCGCTACTCGCAAAAGGGATTGATTCGCCTCGGAAATAAGGGATACAAGCCTCTTCCAGCAGTTCGGTTTGCGGTAATAAGGCTGTATTATACACTGTTGAAAAGGGCAAAAGTTCGTGCGGACGAAAAACTTTACCCTTTGGAGTTGCCACAGGCGTGCCGATATGTTTAATAGGTATTTTGGCGTGTTGTAATTGTTGATAAGGGGCAAGGAGTGTTTCGTAAAAAGCAATGTAATCACTCCCACACTTTTCGAACAGCAGTTCGCTACTAGCTTTAACCCAATAGTTAAATGATTCGCTTGGGGCTTTAGAAGAACTCTTTTTTGTTGCTTTCAAAGTTACTTGCAAAGAGTTGCTTGAAGCTTTTTTTTGAAAAAATGCAAGGTAAAATCCCTCACCAGGGGTTTGCGAAGGGTAACAATGGAAGCCTAAACCATTATCGCCTTCCACAAAACCCCATTTTGAATTATACGAAAGAGGTAAATGTGTAGCCCCCAGCGTTTCGGTAATAAAACGAGCATTATGTTCGTTTTCGTGACGATTAAATGTACATGTTGAATAGGCTAAAAAGCCCTCGGGGGCGAGCATTTTCCATGCGTCAGAAAGGATTTGGCGTTGCCTTATTGCGCACATTTCAACGAGTTGAGGGGACCAATCGCGCCTCGCCTCATCGCTTTTTCGAAACATACCTTCGCCACTACAGGGCGCATCAACCAAGATAAGGTCGAATTCTAGCCCACTTTTGGCTAAATCCTCGGGGTAGGCTTGGGTAACAATTAGCTCAGGTCGCCCCCACCGTGCAAGGTTTTCAGCTAAAATTAGGTTGCGCTTGGCAATTGGCTCGTTAGCTACAAGCCAGCTACCATTAGGGAGTATATCGAAAAGAAGTGTTGTTTTACCACCAGGCGCAGCACAAAGGTCCAGTACACGTAGTGGTTTTGACGGCAAATAGGATTTAATAAGCGAAAGAGCCATCGAAGCTGCTTCCTGAACATAGTAATAACCAGCATGCCAAAGAGGGTCGAAAGCAAAACGAGGGTTCGAAGAACCATTGGCTATCTGGTTAATCCAAAAGGCATATTCAGCCCAATTGATAGGTGTTGTAGGCTCAAACGAAGGGAAAATCGTAGGCTTAAACTTTGCTTTGTTTAAACGAAACGAAACTTGTGGCGAGGTTTGTTCGAGAGTATAAACGAGGGCTTCCAATACGGGCTTAGCCATAAAGGGTGCCATCATTTTGCTAAAAGCTTCAGGAATTATCGCCATAGGTATTTTTAGGGGTGTTCAACTTCGGTAACACGCTTAATAATAATATCTTTTTGGGGTCGATTACGATCATCGGTTTTTACTCTTTCAATAGCCTTAATGGTATTGTACCCATCAACCACTTCGCCAAACACTGTATAGTCGCCATCGAGATAAGGAACCCCACCTTGTGTTTTATATACATCTCGTTGGTAGGGAGTAAGTTTTTTATCATGCTCCTTTTCCAGGTCGTTTAAATCCCAATCGGTATAATAATTACCTGTAACAATATAAAACTGCGTTGCCGAAGATGCTTTTAGCGGATTAACATCGTCGCCTGTACGGGCCGCGGCAACAGCACCACGTTTGTGGAATAACAACTTTGGATTAATTTCCTGCTCGAGGGTTTGGGTGGTTGAATCGGCACTAACATCGGTATTCTTTGTAGCATTTTTAGTGGAAAGGTTACCTGTTTGCACCATAAACCTATTAATTGTTCGATGGAAAAGCACTCCTTCGTAGGCATGGCTACGCACCAAGCGAAGGAAATTATCGCGGTGGCGTGGGGTTTCGTTATACAAACCAATGGTAAACGCCCCCTTATTCGTTTCGAACTTTACGTAATGTGTTATGGATGGGGCATAAAAGCCTTCGGGTTTATCCTGCGCAAAAAGCGAGGTAACAAAACCAGTAAAACACAGTAAAATAATAATAGTTGTACGTTTAAGCATGATGTGCTATATACGGATTAAATTATTGGGGGTATGGTATCGTTAGTGGCATTGGTTGTGGCAATAAAAGCTTTTTCGTCGGTAGCAAGTACAAGCCTTTTCAGCTTTGCCATGTCCTTTCGTTCCACAATCATAAATATAACTTGCTTTGGCATACCGGCATACATACCCTTACCCGTAAGTAATGTAGCCCTAAGGCCTAGTTCCTCGATAATTATTTTTCGCATGCTGTCGATTTGGTCGCTAACAATGAACACTGCTTTATTTGGGTTTTCGGGGCTAAGCAAATCAACAAATTTGCCATAAACAAATATGGTAACAAGCGAATATAGAGGTACTTTAATATCGGCAAAAGCAAGTAACCCAAAAAGCACTACCAGCGAATCGACCATAATAATAAGATTACTGGTTTTAAGGTTTTTACCTTTTGCTATTACACGAGCAAGCACATCGGTACCCGCACTTGTACTACCCACACGGAATGTTAAGTAAACCCCTAGGCCTAACACAGCACCTCCATAAACAGCGCAAAGGAAAGGGTCGTCCTCAACAATAGGTTTACCATGCGTAATATACTTGGTAAAAAGGTCGGTAAAAAAGGCAATCAGTAAAAAGGTAGCAATGGTTTTACCCCCCGAACGAAACCCCAGTTGCTTTGCGGCAAGTAAAAACAAGGGTATATTAAGCAACAACGAAAATCCCCCAATAGGGAATCCATTAGGGAATACCGAAAAAAGGCCTTTCGTAAGGTGATTTATAGTAATACTTATACCATATACACCCCCAGACACAATACCAGCAGGTGCAATAAATATAGAGTATGCCGTAGCTTGGCAAAAAGCACCGACAACAAGTAAAAGAGCCTCCTCGATAAATTTTTTACGATTAATGCCTTTACCTAGTGGGGTAATTGTAGGCGATGATAGCACGTTTGGCACAGTTATAACTAGTTTTGTTCCATTATATATCAGGCAAAGGTACTGAATTAGTAGCTACCTATGCAAAACAACAATGCGAACCATGGTAAACCATGGTACATCAATAATATGAACATGTAGGGGCGGACCTGCGTGTCCGCCCGCAATAAACAAAACAACAATGCGAACCATGGTAAACCATGGTACATCAATAATATGAACATGTAGGGGCGGACCTGCGTGTCCGCCCGCAATAAACAAAACAAAACAACAATACGAACCACGGTAAACCATGGTACATCAATAATATGAACATGTAGGGCGGTATGTCAAAACTCTTGTTTTGTTTCACCCCCAATTTTTTGCTT